>CBFGRJ010000083.1:0-22682 GCA_965651135.1 uncultured Myxococcales bacterium | reverse complement strand
AGCCACTTCGGCGACGCGCCCGGCACCCTTGGTGATCACCACGAAGTTGATCACCACTAGAATCAGAAAGACCACCAAGCCGACAACGACATTGCCAGCTACCACGAACTTACCGAAGGTCTCGACCACCTTGCCTGCCGCCGCGTGACCTTCGTGACCGTTGAGCAAGATCAGGCGCGTGGTGGCGACATTCAAGCTCAACCGGAGCAGCGTGGCAACCAGAATGACGGCCGGGAACGAACTGAACTGGAGCGGCTGTTCCATGAACAGGCCGATCAGAAAGACGCCGATCGAGACTGCCAAACTCAAGGCCAGCAGTCCGTCGATCAAGAATCCAGGCAGCGGCAGTACCATCATCAGCACGATCGACACGATGCCGAGCGGGATCACGAGATCGCGCACACCGGAGGACGGTGTAGGAATGGCCTGGCTGGTGCTCACGCCGATGAGTTAGCTAGAAACATGCCAGTGCTACGCAGCACTGACCCGGCGACGGACACGCCCGACTCGGTGTCGTCTCGTTGACGGATGCCAAGCGAATGACGGCGTTCGTTGGCGGTATCAGGCGCGCACGCCGCGGTTCTTCAGGCGGTAGACGAAGGCCAGAACCTGGGCAACTGCCGCGTACAGCTCTACCGGGATGGCGCGCCCTACCTTCACCTTGAGCGCGATCGCGCGCGCCAACGGCTTGTTCTCGATGATGGGGATATCGGCCTGCTTGGCGAGCTCGCGAATGTAGAGCGCCACCTCGTCGTATCCTTTCGCCTTGACCACCGGGGCGCCCTCTCGGGCGCTGTAGCGCAGGGCGACCGCTATGTGGGTCGGATTGGTGACGATCACGTCCGACCCCTTGACTTCTTTGGCTAGACCGCGCTTGGCCAGCTCCCGCGCCCGGGCTCGCATACGAGCACGGATCTGTGGGTTGCCCTCTTGCTGCTTCATCTCGTCTTTGATCTCCTGACGAGACATGCGAATCTGCTTTTCGTGCTTGAACCAGGCCTGGCCATAGTCGGCTCCGGCCAGCAGGGCCAGGGCGAGCGTTGACCAGAGGCAGAGACGCAAGGTCACGTCGATCAACTGCTCGACGCCGCCTGCCAAGGGTGCTCGCGACAACTTCACCAAGTCCGGAAAAGCGGCGCTGGTGATCCAATACGCGACGGCCGCCACCACCAGCACACGCCCCAGCGCCAGCGCTGTATTGACCATGCCGGTCTTCGGCGAAAACATGCTCTTGAGCTTGTCGATGGGGTTCAGCCTGTTCCATTTGGGCGCCGCTAGCTCCAAGCGCGGTTGAAACCCAGCCTCGAAAAATCCCGCCAAAGTCGCAGCAGTTGCGGCGAAGACAGCGACCGGAGCACACAACCAGAGCAGCGTCGTGACCGCCTGCTCACCGACCGTGCGCATGCCGGCACCGGCCAGCCCTGCCGGATCTCGAAAGCACCGCTCGCTGAACTCGGAGAGCATGCCACTGAGCGCGGGACCCAAGCCCGCCAGCACCAGCAAGATGGCCAGCGTCGCGGCCACCGCGCCTGTGTCCTTGGCGCGCGGAAACTGTCCCTCTTCGCGAGCTTTTCTGCGGCGTTCTGGAGTTGCCTCCTCTGTTTTGTCGCTTGGATCCGTCTCGCTCACGTCAGCCCCCGGCCATGGCCATCAAGATGCTTTCGATCTGCGGGCCCACTCTGGAAAACTCGGCCAACAGCCGGTAACCCGTGTCGGGGATCATCAACACCAGAACTACCGAGCCTACCGCCAACGTCACCGCGAAGCCGACGCTGAAAATCTGCATTGCTGGAGCCGCGCGCGAAATGAACGCGAGGGCGATCTGCGTCATGAACAGCACGGCAATCATCGGAATGGCGATGCGCACGCCGGCGGCCAGAATGTCCGCGCTCATCCGCAAAATGACCTCGAAGGCCAGGCCAGGGTTTGGCACATGGCCCACAGGAAACACCTGAAAGCTCGTGATCAGGGCATTGATCACGACGCGGTGCACACCCACGAGCACGGCCAGCAAAATCGCCAAATAGCGAAACAACTGGGCGAGCACGCTCATCGAGGCCCCATCCTTCGGATCGAAGAGCTGGGCAACTCCCAAGCCCATCTGCGGAGCAATCACCTCCGCTGCAATCTCCGCAACGGCTACCGCCATGCGCACGATGAACCCAATGGCCGCCCCGAGCAGGAACTCGCCGCTGGCTGCCAGCGCGATGGCCTCGGGGGCGCTGGGTAGACCCGCCGTCCCCGAGAACGAGTGGCCCGCGAGCGCCAGCGCCAGCACGAGTCCGGCGCGCACGCGAGCCGGGGCCCACGTCCAAGGCAGCGGAGCGACCAGAACCAAGCCGGCAATCCGCACCACCTCGAGCGAAAAGGCGGCCAATTCCGCGCGCAGCAATCCCTCGAGCAGGCTCACCGCACGACATCGACGATGCTTGACATGGTGCGCGACGTGTAGTCCACCAGCTGGCGCATCGACCAGGGTCCGACCACCGCAATAGCGGCGCCGATCGCGATGAGCTTCGTCACGAAGCTGATACTTGCTTCGTTGACCTGCGTGGCCGCCTGCAACACACCCACTATGAGCCCCATGAGCAGGGCAGCGATCAACATCGGTCCTGCGACTTTTGCCGAAATGATGATCGCGTTGCGAAAAAGCTCGAGTGCACCGTCAGTAGTCATGAACGCCTCCGAAATCTCACGCAAAACTCCGCAGCAAGGATCCAGCCACCAAGTGCCAGCCATCGACGAGCACGAACAACAGCAGCTTGACCGGCAAACTCAACGTGGTGGGCGGTACCATCATCATGCCCATGCTCATGAGCAGCGAGGCTACGGCAACATCCACCACCAAAAATGGCAGCAAGATAATCACCCCCATTTGAAACGCCGTGGTCAGCTCGCTGATCACGAAGGCCGGCAGCGCCATTCGCATGGATACCTCGTCGGGCGATGCAGGCAGCGGTGTGCTCGTCGCCTCGTAAAAGAGCCTTAGATCGGCCTCGCGCGTTTGACGCAGCATGAAGCGCTTGAGGGGTGCCACGCCCTTTTCGAGCGCTTGCACGTCCGTCAAGTCACCGGCAACGTAGGGGTCGAACGCCACGCGCTTCATTTCGTCGAGCACCGGAGACATGATGAATAGACTCAAGAACAGCGCCAGACCGATCACCACCTGCGACGGTGGAGTTTGCGGTGTTCCCACGCCCTGGCGCACGAACGAAAGAACCACCACGGTTCTCACGAACGACGTCGTGGTGAGAATGATTGCCGGCAAAAGCGCCAGCGCAGTCAGAATCAGGAGGATCTTCAGCGAGGGCGCCAAAGCACCGTTCTCAATCAGCTGTCCGACAGGCGGATTCATCGCACTGCCTTGGCGAAGCGCGCAGCCAGGCCGGCGGCTTGCCCTTCGACGGCAGGGCCTGGTGCAGGCGCGGCGCCGCCGGGCCCTGCGTAGACATCTTCCGTCTCCGCCGCGATCTGTTCGGCAGCGCTGGGCGTAGCCGCCTGGCGCCCCAGCAGAGCAGCCAAGACTTCTCGAAATCTACTCGACCCGTTTTCGGCTACCGCTGGCGCGGAAGCGTTGGAAAGCAAGCGAGGTGTCTCCTTCGGCGGCTCGGACTCGAACAAGGAGAAACCGCCTTTGGTCGACGTTTCGGCTGCGTTGCCCTTGTCGAGCCAAGCGAGCTTCTGCACCGAACCGTCGGTCACGCCGAGCAACAGCACACGCCCAGCAACTTCGATCACCATGGCTTGCGCCTTTGGACCCACTCGGGTCGAGCCGAGCACCCGCGGCGTCAGCGCGTGATGTGCGAGCGGGCCACGTCGCTTGCGCCTGGCGTTGATCGCCGCCAGGCCAAGTCCTCCCACGACCAGCACTGCCAAAAGCCCACGCCAAGGAACAGTCTGCTTTTGAGCGGCATTGGCAGCGCCCGCAACCTCGTGCGTGGTTTGTCTGAGCCATGAGCGGGGGGCTGGTTCCTTTTCGTTGGCTGGAGCGCACAGCGCATAGGGCGGGTCAGCGATTTGGATCGCCAGTGCCAAAAAAGTGGCGTTGAACCAACGCCGGCTCACGCCTTGTCTCCGCCGAAACGTGACTCGTCGGTCACCAACACCTCGGTCAGCCTGACGCCATACCGCTCGCCAACCACCACCGCTTCACCCCGCGCTATCAAGCGGTTGTTGACATAGATATCGAGCGGTTCACCGTTGGCCTTGTTCAATTCCAGGACCGAACCGGGGCCTAGCTTCAGCACATCCCCGATCCTGGTCTGCTTTCGGCCGAGCTCGACGGTCAGCTCGACCGGCACATCCATGACGAATCCGATACCGTCTAGGCTCTGGGTCGCCCTCGAGTATGGCGTCGCTGGCGCCGAAATCGGCGCAACGGACGCCAGCGGTGCCACGTGGGGTCCTTGTCGAGAGGTTTTCGCAGAACCGGCATCCGTGCCGAGGGGACCTGGGGGAACGCTTCCTTCGCTCATGCCCCCGAGTCATTCAATCTTCGTGCCGAACTCAGTCAGCGTGACGGCGCTTGATCTCGACCGCCAGCTGCCCACGCGATGTCACCGGCTTGCCGAAGAATTTGGCAATGCCGCCCATGCGTACCGAAACAGGATCGTCGATGGCCGTGGGCAAGCGCAGCACCTGTCCCACCTCGAGCCCCAACACCCGCCTGAGCCCGAGCGTGACCCGCCCCAGCTCGACCACTACCTCGACCGGCACGTTGCGCAGAGCCTCGTGCATGCGCGGATCGCCGAGCGTCAGCTCCTCGTCGTCCTGGTCACGTGTCGCGGCCTGCAGCGCCTCGGCGCTGACCGCCAGACTGATGCAAGCGCCGCTGTCGAACCCTTCGAACGCGAAATCGACCTGCAACCCATCGGGGCCAGGAGCCTCGACCGGCTCTCCGTCAGCCAGGGCTTCTGCCGAAACCACATGCAAGTTCAGGCCGGCTTCGGCTCGCACCGCGTCGGCGAAATCAGCAGCAAGGGCACACGCAACGCGCTTGACCAGTGCTTTTTGCGCCAAGGTCAGCTCCCGCGCCAGCATTGTCTTTCCCCCTCCGTCGCCACCGCCCAAAACGCCTTCGAGACACGAGCCAATGGCTTCGGCGTTCAACGTGAGCACACCCCACGCCGATGAATCTTCGGACCCGAGCACTACCTCGTAGCGTGGTCCCGAAGCGTCCCCCTGATCGTTGCCCACGAAATCGACGATAGCCACGGGCTCCGGCACCAACCGCGAACGGCGCTTCACGAGAAAGGGCAGCGTCTTCTTCGTGGAACGCGAGAAGTCGACGGCAACTCGCGACAAAGCCTGCATCGCGGAGCGCAACTGCCGCTCGCGACCGGTCAAGTCCAATAGCCGCAGCGAAGGCTGCCCTCGGGCCCCAGGTCGCGCCGAAAAGCGCTGCACCGGACGTGCAGAAGCACGTCCGCCCCCTGCTAAGGGGGGCACGAGCTTCGAGGGGCCAGGGGACTGACTCATTGAGCTACGAAGTCGGTCACCACGACGCGCACGACCCGGCTTTTACCGACGGCCGCTCGAATGTGACTGTCTAGGGTTTTCTGAACCGTGCTGAAACGTTTGGGGTCCGTGATCTCTTCGAAGGGCTGCTGCCTGAGATAAGCTACGGCTGCTTCGCGAGCGCGTGGTGTGTAGTTCTTCATATCGTCCGTGGACACACCATCGCGAAGCTCGAGCGCCAGACTGCACTTGATGTGGTGCAGGTCGCCTTCCAAGCTGCGCGTGTCCACGACGATGGGAGGCAAATTCGTAACGGCGGCGACCCTGTCGTGCTCCGCCGGTGCGGCGCTACTCCCTCTGGGCGCGGGCGCCGGTGGAGTCAAGAACCTCGGACCGAACAAGGCCCCGGCCGCCGTAGTGCCCGCCGCGAGCACTACGAGGGCCAGGACCAAGACCATTCGGCCTCTCTTTTTCTCCACCTTGACTTCGCCTTTGGACTCGTGGTCTTCCATCATCCAACCTGAAAACAGCGTCTCATCCTTGGTTACGTCGGAAGACGGCGAGCCTTTACAGAGCGAATATCACTTAGCGCTTGATGTTGATGAGCTCTTGGAGCATGTCATCGGCAGTCGTGATCGTCCGCGAGTTGGCGGAAAACGACCGCTGGTGCTGAATCAAGCCCACGAACTCTTCTGCCAGGTCGACGTTCGAGCTTTCGACCGCACCCGACGAGATGGCGCCTCGCCCGCCGCTGCCGGCCGTGCCCAGCGCTGCAGTACCGCTGTCGCGCGTCTCGATCCAAAGGTTCTGCCCCGCGCGGCCCAGACCGTCGTTGGAACGGAACTTGGCGATGCTGAGCTGCCCGATCGCGATCTTTTGCCCGTTGGTGTATAGGCCCTGGACGACGCCCTGCCCGTCGACCGCCACGCCCGCGAAATCTCCAGACGTGTAGCCGTCTTGCGACTGCGACGAGATGCTGTTGGGCGAGGCGAACTGCGTGGTCCCGTCCAGACCCGTGCCGCCACCGGCTATGGGATTGCCAAAGTCTAGAGTGACGGCCTGGCCAGCGGTCGCACCAGCAAAGTCGACCGAAATAGCCGTATTGACCGTGACCGAGTCCAGCGCGCCGTCCGTAGTGAACGCCAGCGTACCGCTGCCGACCTCGACGTTCATGCCCGCCTGGGGAGGGTTCAGCTCGTCGCCATCGACCACCGCGTGATAGTCGAACGTATTCTCGGCTGTCTTGGTGAAGTAGACGTCAAGGGTATGCCCATTGCCCAACGAGTCGTAGATCGTGAGCGAGGTCGAGAAGTTCGACGTGTTGGCGGGGTCCTGCGCATCCCACGCCACAGTGGGGATCGTCGCCGTCGAGTCGAGCTGCGCCGTAATGGACACGTTCTCGGTCGCGTTGGGCGAGATCGCCGCGGTAGGCGCTTGAATCGCGGACACCGACGCCTGGAAGGTGCCATCTCCATTTGCCTTGTACCCTTGGACCTTGAGCCCGTCCGAATTGACGAGATAGCCATCCTTGTCTAGGACGAACTGCCCGTTGCGCGTGTAGAAGTTGCTACTGATACCTTCTACGACGCCCTCGACGACGAAGAAGCCGTCGCCATTCAAAGCGAGATCGGTGGCGATCCCAGTGTTGGCCAGCGAACCCTGGGTGAATAGCTGTTGCACATCACCCATGCGAACTCCGGAACCCGGCAGCGCTGAGGCCGTCCCTGCCAGGATAGAGTGACCGAGAACGTCTTCGAACACTGCGCGCTGGGCTTTGAAGCCCACCGTGTTGACGTTCGCGATATTGTCGCCCACGACGCCGAGGGCTTCGCCCTCTGCCCGAAGGCCAGACACACCTGAATACATTGCCCGCAAAACCATGGAGTCCTCCTAGACTCTGTTTGTTATCGATCTATTTTGGTGGAGAATCGACCCGTAGAAGGTCAGACACAGGAACAGAAACACCGTTGCCGAGATGCAGCACGGGGTAACCTTTGTCGAAAGAAACAGCCGTAACCGTAGCGCTGCTTTCCTGACTCACCGAGACCGGCGCGTCGTTTTCGCCTTTGGCGGTCACCGAAATGACGTACGCCCCTTCGGGCAGCACGATGCCCGAATCGCTCTTGCCGTCCCAGAGCACCGAAACGTTCCCTGCGCTGTTTGCGCCCAGCTCGATCTTGCGCACTACCTGGCCCGACTGATTGCGGATCGACACGGTCGAAGTTTCCGCGTTACCGCTGAGCTCGAAGTTGATGCGCGTTCCGGTGCCGCTTCCGTCCAAGGTGATGATGTTGCCGCGCACGGTCGCTGTTTTGCCGACCAGACCCACCACCTGTGAGTTGGCCAGGCCTTGATTCTGCGTTGCCAAGAGGTCGAGTCGCTCGTTGATGCCCATTGTCTGCTCGAGCGAAGAGAACTGCGCCAGCTCCGCGACGAACTGGGCGTTGTCTTGTGGCTTGAGCGGGTCTTGGTGCTTGAGCTGAGCGACCAAAAGCTTCAAGAACTCGTCGCGGCCCAACCCCTTGTTGTTGCCCAACGCTCCAGTCAGCGAAGCTGCCGTTGTCGTAGAGCTGTTTACCGCGTCAACCATCTGTCATCCAATCAGCTTGAGTCGTTGCTTGGGCCTCTCGTCACCCTGCTCCTCGCTATGCCTTCGAGTGTCTTTGGAGCGGGTGCCGTTACGCAGTTCGTTAGCAAAGGCAGTGCCAACCAGAGCGGTGCGCACGACCACGATGGAGTTCACGCGCACACCTGCCTCCCTCAACGCATGCTCGAGCAGGCCTCGCTCGGTTCCGAGAGCTCGCTCGGCGCGGGCGTCTGCGACGCCGATGGACACCCTGGTGCTCGAGTTTATCCGATCAACGACCACGGTAATCTCCCCCAGATCACCGGCGTTGACGCGCAGCGCGAGGCTCTGCAGATCCGAATCGCCCCCTTCGGAGCCGTGCACTCCGGCCAACTCGGCCCTGGCTGCGCTCGTTGGCGCCGCGCCACCCGTCAAGTTCGTGTCGCTTTGACACCCCGGCCCCGTCAAACCATCGACACCCGCGGCCTGCCTCGGTAGGGCGGACTCGAGCAGCGTGGAGGTCAGCGCTCGAGCGAATCGTTCGGCGTTGTCTTCGACACGCTGGCGAACCTGAGCCTCTGCATCGGCGCCCGTATCCAGCCCCTGTGGAAACCGTGTTCGACAGTCCAAGCTACCCTCTCTCCTTTTGGCGCTTCGCGGCGTCGAAACGCCTGGCGGCGAATTCGTCGAACTGGCGGCGCTCAGCGCGCTCCTCGCCGACCTTTTCGCTAGCTTCCAGCTTCTGTGCCCAAAGCTCGACGCGCTTGAGCTCGCTCCGGGCTTTCAAGATCTCCTGCTTGGCCCGCTCGACCTCTTCGTCCGCGGCACGTAGGCGCCTTACCGCAACGTCTTCGGCTGCGCGGCACGCCTTCATCCAGTCCTGCAGCAGCAGCCAGTCGTCGACCAAACGAGTCCCGTTGGCGAGCTGACGGGCAGCCTTCTCCGCTTCCTCTGCTTCGAGGCGCCGCGCCGCGAGCTCGGCAGCGGTGCGAGAACGCGCCTCTTGAATCTGGGCCAGCGTGCGAGTGCGCTCGTTCATGCGCTGCTCGCGGTAGGCAATCACCTTGTGCACCCGGGCCCGGCGCGTGGTCATCGCTCGGCTGCTCCGGAGCACTGGTGCGCCAACGCAACGAGACGACCCACACTATCGCGCAGTCCTATTCTTTCTTCCACGCGCTGCTTCAAGAGCGCCTCGATATGCGGCAATGCGCGCAACGCCAGATCGACCCGGGGGTCGCTGCCGGCGGCGTACGCGCCTACCTGAATCAGGTCTTTGGCGTCGCGATGCGTAGCGAGCAGGTCTCGCACCACGCCCGCCGCCATCAGCTGATTTCGAGGAGCGATTTCGGGAGCCAGCCTGGACACACTGCGCAAGATGTCGATGGAGGGAAAATGGTTCTTTTCGGCAAGCTCGCGTGACAAAACGATGTGGCCATCGAGGATGCCGCGAACGGCATCCGCAACAGGGTCCGACAAGTCGTCACCCTCGACCAATACCGTGTAGAGCGCGGTGATCACTCCCTGCCCGGCACCGGTCCCAGCGCGTTCCAAGAGCCTTGGCAGCGCAGCGAATACGCTGGGAGGATAGCCTTTGGTAGCCGGTGGCTCACCAGCCGCCAGCGCCGCTTCTCGCATCGCCATGGCGTAGCGGGTCACCGAATCCATCACCAGCAGCACGCTCTTGCCCTGGTCGCGAAAGTGTTCGGCTATGGCGGTCGCGGCTTCAGCCCCGCGCGCGCGCACCAGCGGAGGCTGGTCGCTGGTCGCCGCCACCACTACCGATTTCCTCAAGCCGTGCTCGCCGAGCGAGTTTCGAATGAAGTCGTTGAGCTCGCGCCCGCGCTCTCCGACTAGGCCAATCACGTTCACGTCCGCCTGAGCGCCTCGGCAAATCATGCCGAGCAGCGTGCTCTTTCCCACACCTGCCCCGGCAAATATGCCCATACGCTGACCGACGCCGAGCGGTAGAAACGCGTCGATGGCGCGAATGCCGCTTTCGAACTGCTTGTCGATGGGTCTCCGAGCGAAGGGCGGCGGAGGTGCAGCGTGCACCGGGGCGCGCGAGCGTAGCGGCAGAGCTCCCAGCCCATCCAGCGGCCGACCGAACGAGTCCACGACTCGACCGAGCAAGTCATCACCCACTGGGATTGTCGCGCCACGCTGAGTAGGTTGCACGCGGTCGCCAGGCTGTATGCCGGAGAGCGATCCCAGCGGTGTCGTCAACAAGCGGCCCGCGCGAAATCCCACCACCTCGACTTCCAGCCGCGTGCCAAGCGCACCGCTGACCGCCAGCGTGTCTCCAACCCCGGCGCGCAGCCCACCCACTTCGACAATCAGGCCCACTACGTCCAGCACCACGCCGGTCGGGCTATGCACCGGCGCCCGATCGCAGAGTTCGAGCAGTCTTTCCAACATGGGGGCGAGAATCGCGAATCAGGGAGATTCCGATTCTGGTTTGAGCGCTTGCAATAAGGTTGCCAAGCGTGTGTCAAGCGACTCGTCGACTTGGCCGAGCTCGGTCTCCACGACGCAACCATAAGCGTCTAGTCTCGGATCGACGATCACCTCAAAACGCTCACCGCCGGCGCGGAAGCGCTGTTCGATGGCATCGCATTCGGCGGCGAAGCCCTGGCCAAGGCGCACGACGACGCGGTCGCGCTGACCCAAAGCGACCAGCCCCTCCGAAACCAAGCGATGAATCACGCCACGGTCGACAGAAAGCTCGTGACTGATCACGCGCCGAGCAATCGCAGCCGCCAACTCGGCGAGCTGTCCAGCTGTCTGAGCCAACACCTCGTCGCGTACCTTCGCCAAGATCTCCACGGCCCTGAAAAAGGCTTCACTCGCGGCCGGGTCAATCACCACCTCGGGCTGGGTCGAAGGCGGCGACGCGCGCAACGATCGCCTCACGCCGTCGGCCGCCGCAGGCATCGCAGCGTTTCCCTCGGGGCGCAGGCTGTCGAGTTCTTGGCGCATCGCGGCTACGAACTCCGAGGGCAACTTCGGGGGTATGGCCTGCCGCACGGTTTGCTCGGCCTTGTGCGTGCGCCCCGCCAACCACGACGGCTGGCGCCGCTGACTCTTGGCCACTTCACTGAACTCCGCCGCGCGCAAGTCAGGACCATAGGCCTTAGACAATCGCGCCCTCCTGGCTCTCGAGCGAAATCACACCCTCTGCCTCCAGACGCAGCGCTATCTCGACAATCTCGTTCTGCGCAGCCTCTACGTCGGCCAAGCGTACCGAACCCAGGATTTCCATGTCCTCACGGATGCGATCCGCAGCGCGCTTGGACATGCTACCGAAGATGTGCTTCTTCAACTCGGCAGAAGCCGTCTTCAGCGACAGCGTGAGTCTTTCGACTGGAACCGCCTCCAGGAGCGAGCGGAGTGCCCGCGCGTCCAGAACCAAGAGGTCCTCGAACGAGTACATCGCCTTGCGTATTTCGGCCGCCAACTCCTCGTTGCCTTCCGAAAGATTCGCCAAAAGGGCTTCGCCGGTGTCGCGCCCCATCTTGCGGACCAAAGCTGCAGAGCGGGCGAGGCCATTCACCACCACCACGCCCTTGTTCCCAACGGTGGGCTCGGGAAGTTCCGCGCTGAGCGCGTTCGCGATCTCCTCCAAGACGTTGTGAGGAATGTCGGTCATGGTTCCGAGCCGCTCGAGCACCACCGTGCGTTTTTCCTCCGGCAGCTGCTCGAGTAGCTCTGCGGCGCGCTCCGTTTCCAATTGGGACATCACCGCGGCGATCAACTGGGGATGTTCGTGTTCCAGCACCGACGCCAACGCCACGGGGTCTGCACCGGCCAAGCGATCGAGGGCGGTAGGCGGGCCATCGACGAAGATCTGCTGCGCTCTGGACTCGCCGAAAGCGCCTGCCGCGATACGCCTGAGGTAGCGGATGCCACCCTTTGGCACGGCGACGACCTCGGAGCTCTTCTCGACGAATTCCTGGTACACAGTGTCAAAAGCGCTGGACGGGACGGCACGCATCTTACCGGCAGCTTCGCGTAGACGGCGCACGTCGTCCTCCTCCAGCTCCGCGAGAATCGGAGTCGCCGCTGCCTCGTCCAATGACAGCAGCATCAAGACGGCTTTCTCAGGGCCCGTCAGCTCCATCTATCCGCTAGCGCCTTCCGTTGCTGAATCGGCATGCAGCCATGTGCGCAAAACAACGGCCGCCGTAGCGGGATCTTTCGTCGCCATTTGCAGCGCGTACGAACGCAGGTCCTGCTGCGTTCCGTTGCTCGACGCAGGCAGGCGCAGCTGCTGGTTCGCACCTTCGAGCTCGGCTCGGGCGCTATCGTCCTCGCCCTTCATCTCGATGGCCCGTAGCTGCTGGAGCTCCAGCTTTCGTGCGAGCTTCTTGCTAGACCTCGAGCGCCATACCAAGATGCACAGCAACATCAGCACCAGCGCGCCTGCGAGCAGTAGATACTGGTAGTGGCGCTGCCACCACCACGGCTGTTCGGTCAGCTGCGGCTCCGCAGGCTCTGCGAGCTTGGCGAACTTCATTGCCCGCACCTCGATTTGATCGCCTCGCGCCTCGGAGTAGCCTACCGCCTTCTTCACCAGCGCCTCGAGCTCCCTCACCTCTTCTGAAGAGCGTGGCACGAATTGTTCGGCCTTACCTTTCGTCACCCAGCGCCCATTGAGCAGCACGGCCACCGAAAGGCGCTCGATCGCCCCTGCGGGGGTGACTTCTTTTTGCGTGATCCGGTCGACTTCCCAGTTTCGGGTCTGACTGCGGCGGAATACCCCATCCCCAGCTTGCCCTGCTCGTTCCGAGGGGGCCGCCCCGTCTTCCGCGGCGTCGGGAAGATTGGTCCGCGCACCGGGTACGCCTGCAACGCCCGCTTCTTCACCGGCCGCCGATTCCTCGACCTTGTGCTCGGACCTGAGGGCCGTCTTGCTCGGCTCGTAGTGCTCCTCCATCCGCTCCTTGGCAGCAGGATTCAACGAGACGTTGACCCGCACGTCCGCGTTGCCAGGCCCAACCACGCGCTCGAGCTGGCTCCGCACATCGTTTTCCAGCTGGCTGGCGAGCATTCGACTCGTCTCGGTTGCCACGTCCGAGTACCCGCTGGCGACGCCCCCACCGCTCATGTCCGGTCGATGCAGGGTCACTCCCTCGGTGCTCACCACCGAGACCCGTTCGCGCGTCAGCCCGGGGACCGCGGCCGCCACCAGATGAACGATGCCCGCGACCTCCTTCTTGCCAAACGCTTGCGGGTTGTCGAGGCGCACGACGACGGAGGCAGAAGCGCTTTCGCTCTTGGCCACGAACAAGCGGCGTTCCGGCAATACCAGGTGCACGCGCGCCGAACGCACACCCTCTACCGCGGTTATCGAGCGCGAAAGCTCACCTTCGAGCGCTCGACGTAGATTGACGTGCTGCTCGAACTCGGTCGCACCAATCTGAGACCGGTCGAATAACTCGAACCCCACGCCGCCTCCCCGCGGCAATCCGGACGAGGCCAGCTCGAGCCGCAGCGAGTGAACGCGTTCTTCCGGAACATGAATCGCCGTACCCGCCGCTTCGAGCCGATGCGGCACTTGCGCCTTGTTCAGCTTCTCTACGATGGCCGCCGCATCCTCCGTCGACAAGTCGGAGTACAAAAGCGCGTAGCGTTCCCGTGAGCCCAACACGCTCAGAACCAGGACACCGATCAAAACACCGGTGGTCAACAGCACCAGAGCCAGTCGCTTCGGGGTGGACAGGGTCGTCCAAAACTCCGAGATCTGCTTGAGAATCAGCCGCGTCTTTTCCGCCATCGCACGCCCTGCAGGCTAGACTTGCATCCTCCAAAGTTCGTAGAAGGCGTCGACAATCTTGTTGCGCACGTTGCCCAGAGTCCGGAGCTCGATATCGGCCTTGGTCAGCGACAGCATCGTGCCGTGGATGTCGTCGCGCCTTCCGGCCGCGAACTCTTCCGAAACCTGCTGCGCGGCAACGATCGCGTCGTTGGTGCGCATGACTGCTCCCTTGAGCACTTCTGAAAACGAATCGATGCCGCTGGCGCGCTCGAGCTCCAGGGCGCCGCCGCCGCGCCCCTCACCAATCGATAACCCACCGGCGGGCTCGTAGGCCGCGTGCGGCTGTGCCAAGGGAACTGTCGGGCCTTCTATGGGAATCATGGCTATCTGCCGATGCCAATGGCCGAATGTGCCATTTGCTTGATGGTTTCGATGGACGTCACACCCGCCTCGTAGGCTCGCGAGGCGGTGATCATGTTCACCATTTCTTCGACCACGTGCACGTTGGGGTACTCGACGTATCCCGCCTCGTTGGCATCCGGGTGGCCTGGCTCGTGTACCAGCATGCCGGGCCGCTCGTCCTCTTGAATGCGAGCCACTTGAACCAGGCTGGCCCCACCCGACGCCGCAAAGGCGCCTCGAGCTCGGTCCAAGCCGACCGCCTCGAACACCGGATCGAGCCGCCGATAGGGCCCACCTTCTTCGGTGCGCGTAGTCCTGGCATTGGCCAGGTTGGACGCGATGGTATTCATGCGTACCCTTTGCGCCGACAGGCCCGAGGCCGCTACTTCCAATGCACTGAAAACACCCAGAACGCTCATTGCTCCTAACCCTTTGCGTCGTTCGCCGCGAAGCTCAACTGTTTGAGTTGTGCCGAGACGATTGCCGAAACCACGTCGTAGCGCAGGTGATTGGCCGCCAGCTTGGACGCCTCTCGGTCCATCGACACGTAGTTTCCGTCGTTGCCTGCTCCGGCACTGAGATCTTTGAACAACCTTCCTTGTGTGGGCTGCCCCACGCCGCCCAGCTCCGCCAGGTGCAACGGATTCGTACGCCGCATGGCCGCGTCCAGCACTCCAGTGAAGTCCGCCGCGCTGACGCGCGCCAGGTCGTTGGGTTGATAGCCAGGTGTGTCGACGTGCGCGACGTTCGAGGCCAGCACATTGTGCCGCTCGAGGTGGTAATCCAGCGCCGCATGTAGGGGCGCCACGGCTTGGAAGATGTCGGCCACGCCGAGCACTCAGCACGACGCGTGCCAATCGGACTCGCCGAACCCTTTCGTTCAAGGTTCCGAAGCGCCAACCGATCCTTCTTACAGAACGCCAGAGGATTGGAATGACCCCGAGTATCGCGTTACCCGGCCAAGGTCATTTCTTACCCTCCTCTCGTGAGTCCTACCCCACGCAAAGCGTCTAGTTTTCGAGGATTGTGAGCGATTTCATGGGTCAGCGATGACCCAGACCGACAAATCTCGCCAGCCTCACGCCACGCGCTGGGCTGGTCCGTTGCCGCCGTCTTCCCACAGTTTTCTCGAGCGAGCGCCCCGTGTCAGACGCTCCGCGCACCGTGCGTCAAGACGTTGGCCCGAAAGGTGCTTTTGCTGCCGCGAGCGTAGGAGCGATTCTGACGCACACGTAGGAGAAACAGGGAATGCACAGGTTCGTGGACGAGATTCAGGCTAGCGAGAACGGGGCTTTCGATGAGTCGGAGGTTAGCTCCGTCTTGCCTTCCGACAGGGTGCGCGCGTCCAAACACCCAGCCGTGTCTTCCAAGCCGTTGAGCATGCAAGGAGTCATTGGTGAGTCCAATGCGCTGGTCGAGCTCTATCAGATCGTCGACCGTGTCGCCGAGACGACCTGCACGGTACTCATCACGGGCGAAAGCGGTACCGGCAAAGAACTCGTTGCTCGCGCAGTCCACCGCGCCAGTGCTCGCTCGACCGCACCGTTCGTGGCGGTTAATTGCGGTGCCATCCCCGAAGCGTTGCTGGAAAGCGAGCTGTTCGGACACGTTCGTGGCGCGTTCACCGGGGCCCATGCGGCGAAGCTCGGGCGGATTGCACAAGCTCAAGGCGGCACGCTATTCCTCGACGAAATTGGCGAGCTGCCCTTGTCGTTGCAAGTCAAGCTGCTCCGAGTCCTGCAAGCCAAGGAGTACTCGCCCGTCGGCGATACGCGGACCCTTTCCGCCGATATCCGCGTAGTAGCAGCCACCAACGTGAACCTGGAAGACGCGGTCAGGCTGGGCAACTTTCGAGAGGACCTCTACTATCGGCTGAATGTCATTCACCTGACCGTGCCGGCCCTCCGCGAACGCGCCGAAGATATCCCACTTTTGGTCCATCACTTCTTGCGAACCGCTGCAGAAAAGATCGGCCGCACCAAGATCTTTGGTGTTAGCCGCGCAGCAGCCCAGCTATTGGCTGAGTACAGCTTCCCCGGCAACGTGCGCGAACTGGAGAACACCATCGAACGTGCCGTGCTGTTGTGCACCACCGACATGATCGAGCCGCGCGACCTGCCAGCGAAGATCTGTGGTCTTGGCACCGAACGCCGCATCACACCCAAGCTGCCGGACACCGGAATCAACCTGCGCAACGCGGTCGAGTCCTTCGAAAACCAGCTGATTCGACAAGCCCTCGAGCGGACGTGCTGGAACAAGAAGCAAGCTGCGAGCCTGTTGGGCTTGAACCGAACCACACTGGTGGAGATGCTCAAGCGCAAGCGCATCGGCCCGCACGCCGCCTGATACGCAAGCGGCAAAGCGCGGCTTCCCCTCTGAGCCACAGGGCGCAAAAGGCTCATCGCGCAGGAGCGAAACGACCAGGTCATGCTCTTGACAAGCTGATCCGATTCGACACGCTAGAAAACCGCCAAGGCGCAAAGAGCGCCAAGTTCGCGGTTGGCCCGTCCTTTGCCCATGTGGCTGCTCGAAACCGTGCAGACACCATCAAGTCAGCAGTCAATCCGCTGGGGCGTCAGAATCGCGACACTCTCGTGTGCCATTCTGCTGGCGTCTCCCGCCAAGGCCGAGGGCTGGTTATTCGATGCCGAAGTCGGCTTGACCGCAGGCATCGAGGGCAACAATCCGGGTACGGACTCGCTCGCTTGGCAGCGCGCTCGCAGCAGGTTTTTCGGCGGAGTCGAAATGCGAAACGACGAAGAAGACGAGGTCGGCTATGGCTTTCGCCTCTACTCGGAGTTCGAAAAGCAAGGGAGCCTGGGCGGCGAAGCACGCTACGCGCGCTACCTCGGCAACTTTGGCCTGTACGGTGCAGTAGGAGGCATCGTGTTTCCGCGTTCGCTGTTGGGCGTTAGCATGGGCGCTCGCTACGTGCTCGAGTTGCCCAAAGACTGGGGGCTTCTCGTCGAGCCTTCGTTCAGCGCCATGCCGCTGGGTGGCGACTTGCCAGAAGACAGCGTGCTCTTGTGGGGCCTTCTTTCCGTGGGGTTGCGCCTTGGCGTCTGATTCGCTGAAAAGACCTTTGATTCCACTGCTCGGCCTGGCCGCCCTAGCCACGGCGATCGGGTGCGGCTCGACCGAATGCCTGCGCCACACCGACTGCGGTCATGGAAGAGAATGCAGCGTAGGAGTTTGCATCGACGCGCCCCAAGAGTCGGGTGAGGGTGGTGCCACGAGCAGCACGGCCCAGACCAGCAACACGAACACCACCGGCTCGAGGAGCGCAGCCACGACGGACGGCGCTGCGGGCGCGGGAGGAGCCGAATGAACCCCCCCCCAAGTGCCACCTCACCAAGCGCAGACGTGGCATTCGATTTGCTAACCAGACTTCTGGAGGACTCTGATGTTTCGATCGCTGAATGTAGCCGCAACCGGAATGTCTGCGCAGCAGACGAACCTGGATGCCATCTCCAACAACATCGCCAACGCCAACACCGTCGGCTACAAACAACAGCGAGTCGATTTTCAAGATCTACTCTACCAAACCTTGCGCGAACCGGGAGCGCCCACCGGGCCCACTGCGCAGCACCCGACTGGGCTTCAGGTCGGCACCGGTGTTCGCGTCGTCGGCACGTCACGCGTCTTTCGTCAAGGCACGTTGCTGAACACGAACAATCCTCTCGACCTGGCGATCGAAGGAGACGGCTTCTTCATGGTGCAGCAAAATAGCGGCGAGCTCGCCTATACGCGTGCCGGCGCGCTGCAAACCGACTCGACTGGGCGCATCGTGACGCCGGAAGGGCTGCCGCTCGATCCGCCCATATCCATCCCCGAAGGAGCGACCAGCGTCACCATTGGCGCCGACGGTCGGGTCTCGGTCACCTTGAGCTCGGATCCAACACCGGTGGAGGTCGGGCAATTGCAGATCGCCACCTTCATCAACCCTGCCGGCCTGAAAGGCATCGGCCACAACTTGCTGGTACGCACCGACGCTTCCGGCGAGCCCCAAGTCGGCGAGCCAGGTACGGACAGCCGCGGGGCACTGCTGCAAGGTTCCGTTGAGCAGAGCAACATCAACATCGTCGAAGAAATGATTGGGCTCATCACCTCGCAGCGTGCGTACGAGGTCAACTCGAAGGTGATATCGACTGCCGACGAGATGCTGCGGGCAGCAACTCAACTGAGGTAGGGATGAATTGGCTGCGTCTTTCCATTTTTCTGGTTTTGGCGGTGTGGGTTCTGCCAGCCGGGGCGGAAGCTCACAAAACCGTTTCGTCGAAGAGAATTCGGCTCGCAGACATCATGCAGGCGCCTTCGGCAGAGCTCGGCGACGTCGACCTTGGAGCCGCACCGCCTCCGGGAAGCAGCCGACTGATCGTGCGCTCCGAGATAGCGAGTCGGCTCGAATCGGCAGGGTACGGCGCCACTTCGTTGTAGTTACCCTATGCGGTTCGCGTCAAAAGCGCTGCAAAACGACTGACCTCCGATGAGCTGGCCAAGCTGGCAGCCTCGGAGCTCCAGAAGCAGCTACCACCCGGAGTCACCCTGACCGAGGTGCGAGCCACCGAATCCGTGCTCATCAGCCCAAACGCCAAGGTAGGCGAAGTCAAGCTGCCGCGCCTACCCAAAAGGGCGGGTCCCTTCGTCACCACCGGCATCGTCACCTTTTTTCACGAAGGCGAGCTCACAGCGAATGCGCCGGTTTCGTTGAAGCTCGAGATCAGCGAGCAGGCGGCAGAACCCTTCATCACCAAGGGCATGATGGTGAACCTGTCGATCGAACGCAGGGCGACCATCGTCTCGGCCAAAGCGGTAGCATTGGCCGACACCGAGCGCGGCTCCGTCGGCACCTTCAAGGTGGTCAAGACGAGAAAGCTGCTCCGAGCTCGCGTTATCGACAAGGGGCTCGCAAGGGTCGTAGAAGAATGAACCGCCGCCAAGCCGTTTACGCGCTATTCGCCGCTTGCTTGGTCGCTTGTGGCCCTGCGCACATCGCGCCCTTCAAGGAGAGGAATCGCAAGTACAATCAGGGAGAATACGCCGCTGCCAAGGTAGAAAATAGGCCCGCCACCGGTTCCGTCTATTCGGATGCCAGTGGTTCGTACCTCGAGGATACGCGCGCGCTTCGCGTCGGCGATGTGGTCATGGTTTTGATCAACGAGGAGGCAGACGCCAAAGGAAACGCCACCACCAACCTGACCAAGAACAGCTCACGCGAAGCCGGGGTTACTGCGCTCGCGGGCCTGGTGCCGGCCATGCAGAAGGCGTACCCGGACCTCAGCCCGGAAGAGATCTTCGACATGACCTCGTCGTTCGACTTCGAGGGAGAGGGCAAGACGCAGCGCACGGGCAAGCTCAAGGGTCGGTTGGGAGTGCGCGTGAAGCAGGAATTGCCGAACGGGGACCTGTATGTAGAGGGCACCAAGGTGGTGATGATCAATCACGAGGAGTATCACCTTTATATCTCGGGCGTGCTGCGTCCGGCCGACATTGCGCCCGACAACTCCGTGGACTCGAATCTGATCGCCGATGCCCGCGTCGAGTTCACGGGGCGCGGAGACATCAATGACCAGGTCGAGCGCGGGTGGCTGACCAAGATTCTGGACTTCGTGAACCCATTCTGAAGGAAGCGACCGTGACCCGCACCAAACTTTGCCAACTGCTGCTTCTGACCCTCGCCTTCTTGCTTGTGGCGCCCCGTTCCGCGCAAGCGGACAAGCTGCGCAGCCTCATCGATGTGGTCGGAGCTAGGCAAAACCAGCTGATTGGGTACGGAGTGGTGGTAGGTCTGAACGGGACCGGCGATGATGTCTCCGTTCCGTATGCGCGTCACTCACTGCGCTCGCTGTTGCGAAGACTCGGGGTTCAGGTCGATTCACGTCAGGTTCGACTGAAGAACGTGGCCGCGGTCATCGTGACCGCCGACATTCCTCCGTTCTCCCGCTCCGGCTCGCGAATCGACGTTACCGTCTCGTCGATGGGCAATGCCCGTTCGCTCGAAGGCGGCGTTCTGCTGCAAACCCCGTTGAAGGGCGGCAATCGACAGACCTATGCCGCCGCGCAAGGTGCTTTGTTGCTCGGGGGCTTTACCGCCAACGCCGGCGGCTCGTCGGTACGCGAGAACGCGACGAACACCGCCCGCATCCCCGGCGGAGCCCTCGTCGAGCGCGAGATCCCCACCAAGTTTTCGTTCGAGGGCAAGGTCAAGCTGGCGCTGAAGCAGCCCGACTTCGGCACGGCTCAGCGCATCGTCGAAGCCGTCAACGAGACGCTCGGCAAAGGCAGCGCCGTGGCGCTCGACGGAGGTGCAATCGAGGTCAAGGCGCCGAAGAAGCTGGAAAAGAAGCCCGTGGAACTGTTGGCGACGTTGTACGAGGTCGAGGTACAGCCAGCGGTGCTGACTCGCGTCGTGATCAACGAGCGTACGGGTACCATCGTAGCAGGAGGCGACGTGCGCTTGTCCCCGGTCGCCATTGCCCAAGGCGGCATCACCATCACCGTGAGCCAAACGCGCCAGGTATCCCAACCCAACGCCTTGGCCACCGGCGATACTCGCGTGGTCGATCAACACCAGCTGGATACCGAAGAGCGTGTGCCGGCCGGCATGACTTACGTCGACGGTGCCGCCACCTTGGCCGACGTCGCACAGGCGCTCTCGACCTTCGGCGTCGCTCCGCGCGAGTTGGCGAGCATCTTGCAAGCGTTGAAGGCTGCCGGCGCCTTGAATGCCGAGCTCGTGGTTCAATGAAGATCGCTCACGCTCTCGTACCAGGTCTGCGCCCCCTTGCCGCTGAAGCTCCCCCGAAAGCTCTCGACCAGGCAGCGCGCGAGTTCGAAGCGATCTTCCTGAAGCAGCTCTTGACTTCCCTCGAACGCACGACTGAAGGGGCGTCCGGCAACGCCATCTACGGCTCGATGGTCGTGGACAGCATGGCGGATGCCATCACGCGAGCCGGTGGGCTCGGCTTGGCGGACGAGATTCAACGGTCACTGAGCAGCCAAAGCAGGTCGAGCGACGGAAAATCATGAAGCATTTCAACGCAATTGCGATAGTTGTGATGAGGTCTGATAGGGCCCGGCTCTTTTTTCTCAAGGTTCGCCAAGGAGGTCCGTTCCCTGTCAGCGAGCACGGTTTATCGAGCGCATGCCCCGATAGTTAACGGCCCGGAGGAAATCGATGAAAGGAGTCAGCGGTAACCCGGCATTGGATGCCTATCAGAGGATGGCGGTCTCGCCGGTCAACGCGAACCGACCCATCGCTCGCCCACAAGCGCCCGGCAATGCGGAACCCGGTTCCGACGCCGCGCAAGTGAAGATCTCGAGCCAGGCGCGCGATCTGGCGATGAAGTCTTCCCAAAAGGTCGATACTCAAAAGGTCGAGGCCCTCAAGGCTCGGATTGAGGCGGGCACGTTTCATGTGAATCCCGCGATCGTGGCTGAAAAGTTGCTGCACACGCTCGGCTAGCGCGAGGCGCGCGGGTCGAAAGGAACTCCCAAGTGGAAATGCTAGGAGCGAACGACGAGCTGAAGGCGATGCTCGATGAGCTAGAAGCTCTCTTGCACACCGAATCGGCAGCCCTCAAGGACTTGGATCGCGATGCGCTTGACGCTATCACCGACAAAAAGCTGACGCTGTTCGACTGTCTGCGCGAGCTGCGCGCGCTGACTCCCCCTACCCAAGACGATCGCCAGCAACTCGAGCGCGTGAAGAAGCTCGCGCTCGACAATCAACTGCTCCTCGTGCATGCCCGCGACACCGTGCGCGGCATCATCAGCACGGTGCTCGGCAATCCTGAGCCACTCCCCAGTTCGAGTCATGCCGCACCGGTACCAGCGGGCGGCGTCCGGCTCAACGTACGAGGCTAGTCGCCATGACCTCACTGAACCAGCTATTGCATACCGCGCGCGATGCGCTCAAGGCGCAGTCGTTTGGTCTCAGTGTCACCGGGCAAAACATCGCCAATGCGTCGACGCCCGGCTATGTGCGGCGTGAAGCCCTGCTGAGCACCCGCGCGCTCGCCGATCAGACCACTGGCTCGGTTCAGGTAGACGGCCTGCGCCGCGCGACCGATAGCTATGTGGAAGCCAGGTTTCTGGCTTCCAATGGCTTGGCCGCCGCCGCTCAGGAACACCGAACGCAGCTGTCGTCGCTCGAAGCTCTGTTCAACGATGGCGCAGGAGCCGGGCTGGGTTCGAGCCTCGATCAGCTGTTTGGGTCATTCACCGCGTTGTCTGCGAACCCCTCGGACCCAACGACTCGCGCGAACGTGCTCGAACGCGCTCGAGAGTTTGCCGAGCGCGCGAGCTCGCTCGGAGATTCACTGGCAACGACCAGGGACGAGCTCTTGAGTCGCGCCCAGGCCAGCGTCGCCGAGATCAATGCGCGCGCTTCAGAAGTCGCCGAGCTGAACCGAAAAATTGCCGCAGCCGATGCCCTGGGCCACGATGCCGCCGATCTGCGCGATCAACGCGACAAGGTTCTGCTGAACCTTTCCTCGTTGG
>CBFGRJ010000082.1:0-23067 GCA_965651135.1 uncultured Myxococcales bacterium | reverse complement strand
CCCACCGGATACGGTCGCTACGATCGGCGGCACCGGGAGCAGCACGAGCGCAGGCGGATCGACTGCTGATATGCCCGTTGGCGATGCGGAGCGCGGCAGCACGAACAACGGGGCTGGCGGTTTGGAGCCCCCGCGCGAACTGCCGGCTCATTGATGTGGTAATGTGAGCCCCCGGGCTTCGAGGAGCGGGGTGACATCGGGCGGCCCCCCCTTGAGCGCTTCGAACATGGAGAGCGGATCGCGCGTATAGCCCCGGGACAGCACTCGATCGCGCAGCGCGTCGCCATTCTCGCGAGATAGGCCACCGTGACTATCGATCCAGCGCTCGGTGTCGCGAGCGAGCACCTCGCTCCAGATGTACGAGTAGTATCCAGCCGAGTACCCCACCGGGTCGGAAAAAATGTGGGAGAAGTACGACGACCGATAGCGGGGCGGCACGACATCCACGTTGACGCCTGCATCGGCCAGAGCGGTGGCTTCGAAGTCTTCGATCTCGCCAGCCTTGGGCGTGCCGCCGACCTGCTTCTGGTGATAGGCCTGATCGAGCAGCGCTGCAGCAAGGTATTCGGTGGTTTCGTAGCCCTGGTTGAACTTGCGCGCGGCGATGATCTTGTCCATCAACGCTTGCGGCATGTGCTCTCCGGTTTGATAGTGCACTGCGTAGTTGGCGAGCACACGCGGCTCGGTAGCCCACATCTCGTTGAATTGTGATGGATACTCGACGAAGTCGGTAGGTACCGAGGTGCCTGCAAGCGTTGGGTAGCGCACGCTCGACAAGAGCCCGTGCAGGGCGTGCCCCAATTCGTGAAATGCGGTGTTGACTTCGTCGAAGGACATGAGCGCCGGCTGTCCCTCGGGCGGCTTGGCCACGTTCAGGTTGGTTGCAACGACCGGTTTCTGACCCAATAGCTCGGATTGTTGTACGAAGTCGCTCATCCAGGCGCCGCCGCGCTTGTTGTCGCGGGCGAACCAGTCGAACAGACACAGCCCAATGGCGCTGCCGTCATGATCGAAGACCTCGAAGACGCGGACATCGGGGTGATAGGTTGGCAAATCGTTGCGCTCAGTGAAGCGCAACCCATACAGCTGCTCCGCTGCGAAGAGCACGCCGTCGCGCAACACGCGGTCGAGCTCGAAGTAGGGCCTGACCTCCGCATCGTCAAAGGCGAAGCGAGCCGCTTTGACCTGCGAAGCATAGAAATCCCAATCCCACGGCTTTAGCTCGAACGGGCGCTCTTCGGCCGCCTTGGCGCGCGAATCGATGAGTTTCTGGATTTCGGCGGCTTCTTGCCGAGCATTGGCCACGGCGCTGGGTACCAGGCGCGCCAGCATGGTGTTCACCGCCTGCGGAGACTTGGCGGTTTCATCATCGAGCACGTAGGCGGCATGCGTTTCGTAGCCGAGCAGCGCTGCACGCTCTGCGCGTAGCGCGACGATTTCAGCGATGAGCTCGGTGGTGGCGTACTTCTGATTCGGTCCTTTGGGCAGGCCACGTGTGATCGAGGCTTCGAAGATGCGTCGCCTGAGCTCACGGTTCTTTAGCTGGGCGAGTACGGGTTGCACCGTTGTATTGACCAGCGTGATGACGTATTGCCCGCTCTTGCCACGCTCGCGGGCGGCTTTTTCGGCAATGGCGATCTGGTGTTCGGAGAGCCCGGTAAGATCGGCAAGATCGTGGACGACCACGGCGCTCGCGTTGACGCCCTCGAGCACTCTGTGGCGGAATTGAGCGGTCAAGACGGCCAACTGCTCGTTGATGCGGCGCAGCCGTTGCTTGTCACCTTCTTCCAAGCGTGCGCCGGCGCGCACGAAGCGTGAGTAGTAGCGCTCGAGCAGCTGATTCGATTCGGGATCGAGGGCCAGCGACTCTCGCGAGTCGTATAGGCGAGCGACCCGCGCAAAGACACGCGGATCCAAAAACAAGGCGTCTTCGTGAGCGGCGAGCTTGGGGGCTATCTCGGCTTCGAGAGCGTCGAGGGTCGGGTTGGTGTTGGATTGGACCAGGTTGAAGAACACGGCGGAGACGCGCGCCAAGTCCACTCCAGAACGCTCGAAGGCCACGATGGTATTGTCGAAGCTCGGCGGTTCCGTGTTCGAGCCGATGGTATCGACCTGCTGCCGCTGTGAGGCCATGGCTCGCTCGAACGCAGGACGGAAGTGCTCGTCCGCAATCTCGTCGAAAGGCGGCAGCTCATACGGCAGGGAGCTTTTTCTAAGTAAGGGATTGTCCATATCCGGCAGTGTTTCTCGATGGCCAGAAGGCGTGGGTGTAGCCGGCGGCACGGATGGATTCGTAGGCCCACAACAGGTCAGACAGAGGAGCGCGTTGACCACGATATAGCGTAACTTCACGGGAAACGACCATCCACGGTGCTACCGCATCAATGGGGCAAGGCGTAGCGCGTTTTGGACCCGCTGCCACCAGATGACACCATGGCCCCGTGCTTGTGGTGACGAAGCTGACACCACTTCTCATTGATTTCCTGAAACTGGCCCCCTAGCGAGCGCCGGATGTCCGGGGGGCCTCGGTCAGGCGCCACCCGAGCCCTGATCATTCATCGTCTCTGGCGCCGCCGCTCTTCGCGAGATCGGCCGTCGTGATCTTGTCCACGTTGAGCTTTTCGGCTTTCCGGGTCATGCTGTCGAGCAGCGCATCGAAAGTCGGAGGGTCACCCTTGATGAAGCGCAGCGGATTGATGCGCGCTACCACGAAGGGTTTGAGATAGGGGCTGGTGAGCCCCTTTTCTTGAGCTTTGCCACGGCCGCACTCACTGCATCGTCCAATTGTAAAATGCGCTCTGCTCGCCGCTGACGTTCGGGGAGTGCTTCCGCCAGCGGCGCATCGATGAACGTGTCCACCTTGCGCAGCACGGGGTGATAAGTCCCCCCCGCGAGGCGCCCGCGTCGTTCGTAGGCGAAGTCGAGGCTGATCAAATTGGCTTCCTCGAATTCCAGCTCGAAGGCCGGTTCGGACTCCGTGGCAAATGTGGCCAGGTCGCGATACATGCGCGCCACTTCGAGTGCGCGCTCTCTCAAGTTGTGGGCTTTCTCGATATTGAGCGCGAGAATATGATAGGCCACTCGCGCCTCGGGTACCAACAGACCGATCACCGCCTTGGCCCCCAGTTCCCTGAGCGCCGTCAGTCGATGGTTTCCATTGGGGGTCCTATAGCCATCGTCGCCACGAACCATGATGACTGGATCGAGAAAGCGCTGGGTCTTATCCATCGCGCGCGTGAGCTTTCTGACGTGTGTGTCGCTCACGTCACGCTGAAAAGGGGTCGGTTCCAGCTGTTCGATGGGTAGGCTGACCAGCAACAGCTCGTGACCGCCGAGAGGCTCCTTGTAGATGGCGAGCACAGCTCCACCGTCCGAACGCACGAGCTCGGCGAGCTCTGCGACAGCCGCCGAAGGTTCGGTCACAACGAGCTCAGGCGCCGTAAGCTGGGTGGGCTCGAGCTTGACTCCGCGTCGACGCCGCTTGACCGGGGACGGGTTGCGCTTGGCTGGCTTGGCCTTCTTGTCCTGTTTGGCTTTTTTGCTGGCTGCCATACCCATTGCCCATGGCGCGGACGGCTCTCGCGGTCAACCTGAAAGCCCGGTGCAGCAGCGTACTTTATCGACCAAGTCGCCCTACTACTCCGACTGTTCCAGGTCGCTGAGCTGTCGTTTCAGCTCATCCAGGGCGCGCTCCAGCTTGGCAAGGCGCTCTTCCGCCTCGGCGAGCGCACGCCGATGGCGTTGTACCTCGCGCTCGCCAGCGCCGAGCTCGCTCTCGGCATTGCGCACGCGAGCCATGAGCCGCTGACGTTCGGCCTCTTTCTTCGCCTTCTCGGCCTGCTGTCGTGCGAGCAGGCGCGCTGCTTGGTTCGATTCCGCTGCGGGTCGAGTCGCTGGCAATGCCTCAGGCGCCAGCACTCCTTCGAATCCGGGTGGTTCTCGATCGCTGCTCAGCGCACCAGGAGGATCCGGGTCGAAGCTGCCCGCGACGGCCAATGCCGAAAGCGTGGTCGTGACGCGCCGCAACGTCGCTTCGCTGGCTGCGTTGCCTGCTTCGAGAAGCAAGGTCTTTGCCTGTGCACGCAAACTGGCGAGGGTGGCTCGGTGCTTGCTCGTTGCCTCGAGGTCGCCCTGCCTGACGAGCGCGGCACTTGAGAACAGCTCATCGAGCTCCGAGCGTGAGCGCCAGTAGAGCTGATTGACTGCCCAGGCCGAAATGGGTGGGCGCGGCAACTTGGCCAGTCTAGCCGCTCCAGCCTTGTCGCCGGCGCTCTTGAGCTCCTGCGCTAGTTGCTTACGCACAGCGACGAAGGAGTCGTGTGGTGCCTGATACAAGGTCTTGACGGCATCGTCGAAAGCGTCGCCCATGCGCAGCAGTGTACAAGCGCGGCTCGTCGCGGGGCCCAGAAAATAGGGGACTTTGTGATTGGGAACCTCTCCCGCCGGTCAGCTGAGATATACGGAGGCATGCCTACCCCCTTGCGACGAAAGACCGTGCTGGCTTGGGCTCTGTACGATTGGGCCAACTCTGCGTTTGCCACCACGGTGATGGCCGGATTCTTTCCGGTATTCTTCAAGCAATACTGGAGCGTAGGTGCCGATCCGACCGTGAGCACGTTCCGCTTGGGAGTTGGCAATGGGCTTGCCAGCTTGGCCATCGCGCTGTTGGCTCCGTTGCTTGGCGCTATGGCCGATCGCGGCGGTACACGCGTCAAGCTGCTCACCTTGTTCACCGTGCTGGGGGTCAGCGGCACGCTGGCTTTGTATTGGGTCGAGCAGGGACAGTGGTCTTTCGCCGTATTGTTCTACGTAGTCGGGTCGTTGGGCTTCGCCGGGGGCATCGCCTTCTACGATTCTCTGTTGCTCGACGTTGCCGAAGAGCGGGAGCTCGATTTGGTTTCGGCTTTCGGCTACGCGCTCGGATATCTAGGCGGAGGCTTACTTTTCTCGGTCAACGTGGCCATGACGCTGAAGCCCGAATGGTTTGGCTTGTCGAGCCCGGCCGAAGCGGTTCGCGTCTCGTTCGTCACCGTGGCCGTATGGTGGTTGCTCTTCAGCATTCCGGTGCTCGTCTTCGTACGCGAGCGCCGTCCCAGCACTCCGCTCGCACCCATGGCGGCCATGCGGGCGGGGTGGTCCGAAATCTTTCGGACGGTAGCCAGCCTGCGGCAGTACCGAGCCGTCGCAATGTTTCTGCTAGCGTACTGGCTCTACATCGACGGCGTGAACACCGTGATCAAGATGGCCGTCGACTACGGGCTTTCCCTGGGGTTCCCGGCAACCAGCCTCATCGTTGCGCTCTTGATCACGCAGTTCGTCGGCTTCCCGGCGGCGCTCGCTTTTGGCTGGCTCGGCAAGCGACTGGGACCCAAGGCAGGGATTCAAATTGCGATTGTGGTCTACCTTGCCATCACCATTTGGGCCTATTGGTTGGACAGCGTGCACGACTTCTACGCCATGGCGGTGGTCATCGGTCTGGTTCAGGGGGGTGTGCAGAGCTTGAGTCGCTCGTACTACGGTCGACTCATACCCCGTGGCAAGACCGGCGAGTTCTTTGGATTTTTCAACATGATGGGCAAATTCGCGGCCGTGCTTGGACCTCTTTTGACTGGCTGGGTCGCGTTGGTGAGTGGCAGCTCGCGCTTGGCCATCCTGTCTTTAGTGCTGTTGTTCGGCGTAGGCGGCATTTTGCTTCAGCGAGTGCGCGAGCCCGCGCCCACTGAAGCAGGTTAGTCCAGACCAGCATTCGATCGCCTGTTCCCACATCGAAGCGGCGAAGTCCCTGGGTTTCTCGAATTTTCCGATGAGACTAGCGTGGACAGGCTCGCCGAGCTGGTCTACTACGACGATCCGAGTCCTAAGCGGCGTGCCTCAAAGGGGAAGGTCGCGATTGCCTCGTGCAACGGAGGTAGCATGACCGAGTCTCTCAACGTTTCCAATCCCGCACCCGAATTCGTGTCGGTCCTGAGCGAGAAGCCAGCATCGTACAACACGGAACGCGGTCGAACTCACGGTTTACCGTTTATTTTGTGGCTACTCGAGCAGCGCTGGTGGGTCCTTTTGTCCGTCCCGACGCTTGCCGCAGCCTTGGCGTGGGTGCTCAGCGGCGGAAGCTGGCCGGTCGTCGTCGCGACCTGGTTTGCGGTGCCGCTCGTGAGTGTCGGTGTGCCGCTGGTCGTCCTGATCTTCCGCTCTCATCGGCACGATGCGGGGGCAGCCGACTGGTCAGGCGTGGTGGAATTTCGCAATCCAGCCCAGGCGAAGCGTTGGCACGGCAAGAAGATCCCGATGGAAGTCCTGTACGAGGCGTACATTCGTGGGGAGCTGGACTTCAAGGTCGACGTTCACGAGGCTCTGCTTCGTCGCAATCAGTTGTTCCGGTTTTGCTTCACGTGGGGCGACATAAAGTTCTACTTCGGGGAATTTCTGCGGCAAAACCTAACTCATAGCCGTCGCTCGGACGAAGCGGATATCGCGCACGTCTACAATCGCGGCAATGACTTCTACAACTGGTTCTTGGGAGACGGCATGGTTTACACCTCCGGAATCTTCGAGGACGAGGCGGATTCGCTCGAGACGGCGCAAAATCGCAAGCTGGACGCGGTGTGTCGCTGGACCCAGATGCGGCCTGGCGATCAGCACTTGGACATTGGATGCGGGTGGGGGCCGCTGATTGTCCACGCTGCGAAACACTACGGTACGATCAGCACGGGTGTGACGCTTGCCAAGGAGCAGGCCACCTGGGCAAAAGAACGCGCCGAACGCGCCGATGTAGCCGATCGAGTCAGAGTCATCGTCGACGACTATCGGAACATCCCCATGGCCAAGTACGACAAGATCACGTGCTTGGAAATGGCGGAACACGTCGGCGTGAGGAACTTCCAGCGCTTCTTGTTGCAGGTGCGCGCCATGCTCAAAGACGACGGCATATTTTACCTGCAGATTGCAGGGCTCCGGCGCGCGTGGCAATTCGAAGACTTGGTCTGGGGGCTGTTCATGGCCAAGTACATTTTTCCCGGCGCCGACGCGAGCTGCCCACTGGGCTTCGTCGTTTCGCAAGCCGAGCGGGCCGGCTTCGAAGTGCACCGCGTAGAGAATTGTGGCGTGCACTATGCGGCTACGATTCGCAAGTGGTACGATAACTGGAAGCGCAACGAGCCAGCCATCGTCGCGAAGTACGGCGAGCGCTGGTACCGGCTCTGGTTGATGTTTTTGGGCTGGTCGATATTGATCGGTGGGCAGGGCAGCTCAGCGCTCTTCATGCTCACCCTGACGAAGAACATCAAAAACGACAAAGCGACGGTGAGCCCAGCGGAAGCCGAGGGCGTCCCATTCAGTCGGGCGCAGCGCTGGATAGGCCGCAACCCCATTGGGGTGCAGCAATGACCCCACGCTAGGTACAGCGAGCGGCGAGCAACACACAAAGCCGCCCAAAGCGCGCAGTCCCCTAAGGCGGCGGAGCCGCAACCATAGAGGATTGGGTCGCTGCTGGGCTTCGAGCTACCGGCCATCAGCTGTCAGCCCTCGGCCGTCAGCTGGTCGAGTTCAACGATTGCATGAAGCGGTAGAGCATACGCTTGGCTTCGGCGATTTGTTCATTGAGCGCCATTTAGGCATCGCGTGACAGGTCATCGAGGTCGTGCGCCAACAGCAACTGGGTCGCCATGCCATCACCACCGGCCTCAAACTGCGCCAGCTCTTCGTGCTGCCTCAGCTTGCCCCATGCACTCCCCGACGTGCTGAATCTGAGCTCTTATGAAACAGCTCGCGCAAGTGGCTGAAATCGCAAGTGTGGTTCCCGTGAGACCTGCCGTGAATGGCGAGTGGGAAATGCTGTTTCTTTGTATCTAAAATCGGCCCAAAGGGCCGCGGCTGGCTGAAAGCCGAAAGCCGCTCACTCGTGCGAAAGTCCTGCCAAACTTGGCCAAGGGTCAACTGTAAAGGGCCTAATCCGTGGCGAACTTGGCGCTCGTTGCGGCTTGGCTATTTTCGGTGCCTCGAACCGGAGCAGGCTGTCAGAGCCATGAACGCTCTCGGCCTGATCCATGCGCTAAGCGCTGATCCGGCGTCTTCGAACTCAACCTTGCGATTCGAATTCGCCCTGCTTTTCGAATTCCACGTAGCCGGTGAATTTGAGGGTGCGCCCGCAGGCATGTTCGCCGACGTAGCCTCGACAGGGGTCCTCGTCCTCGAACGTATGCCTGGATGCCCTGAGCGCCGACATCACGACCGAGGTGAGGTCATGACCACCGTCTTCGCAGCGGGCGTCGCTGCATGGGATTTCGAAGTGGGCTGCGGCCCGCTCGACCACGTAGTGTTGGACACGTTGCGAGTCAGTGACCGAGCGATTGTCGGCGTATTCGGTTAGCTCGATGCGTAGGCGAGTAATCGAAGGGATGACGTCTTTGAGCCGTGGCGAGTCATCCTCTCGCTTCCAGCGTTCGGTGCGCGCGCGCGAACTGTCGGACCATCGGGACATCAGAAACCTCAGACGCCTGGCCGTGCGGAGCGCGACTAAGCCTTTGCATACTTGCACAGAGGCCGGCGCCTTGCGAGACAAATTCTTGCGAGACAAATTCTCGCGCGACGAATTCGCGATGGCGCGAGCGTATCCTTCGTCGGCGCTAGGCGCGGTCTTGGATCATTTCGGCATTGACCCCTGCTTCGACGGCAAAGATCTCATCGGTGGCTAGCGAAGAGGGGTCGCTGTCGTAGGCGGCGCGGCCGACCTGGTGAGTACGAAAACGCTCGGAAAAAACGCCGAGGACGTAGTTCTTGAGGCAAAATACGAAGATGGAGTGCTCATTCAACGCTGGCGCGATGTGTTGAGCGCGTTTCGCATGGAGCTCGGGATACTTGCTCCAATGGGTGCCGGGGTGTTCGTGGTGGACGGTATGGTACCCGGCCTGGAATACGAACCAGTTATCGACCTTCGAAACGAAGTTGCGCGAATGGTTGTGAGGCGACCAGGGATCGCAATGTACGTGCTGGATATAGTTGGTGAACATCATGGACCACAGCGCGAATGCCGCGGGGATGGCGAAGCCGAACAGGTACGCCAGTAGCCCCTGGCCGACTCCGAGCCAAACGATGCCGAGCACGAGCATGGCTGCGTGGGCCACGATCACCGTGGTGGCCTGAGTGACGATTTGCCGGTAGACGCGGCCTCCTTTGGCTCGCGCTTTGGCGACGTACTCGCGAATCGGTCCGGACTGGTGATACGCCGAAACGAAGAAGTAGGTAGCCGCCACGAATAGGTTGTGCGCCTTCGTGTAGCGCCACGTGATGGTGGCATCGCCGGCCCGATTCACGTGCTTGTGGTGGTTCAAGTTGTGCGTCGGAATCCAAGCGAACAGCGGGTATCCGTAGAAGATGGACAACCATGCGGCGAAGAATTCATTGGCCCGCCGATCGCTGAACGTGGGGCAATGATTGTGGTTGTGAGAGAAAATGCCGGCGCAATAGCCGAGGTAGAGGCTGACTGGCAAAAGCCAGCCAATGAGCGAAGGCCACACGTAGTGGGCGAGTGCTACCCCTGGAAACAGCAGGAAAGCGTAGAACAGACAGCGGTAGTCGGCGGAATAACGAGGGCGCAGCAATGTAATTTCCCCAGACCAGATCCCTTTTTGTGGGCCATAAGTGTAGTGGACTACCCCCGTCCCTGTATACAGCAGAAGTATCCAGGGCCTGAATTCGCGGGGGTGCGCACGGCTTTTGCTTCGTTCACTCGTCAGCAACACCCGAATGTGCCAAGGTAGGGACTCATCCCTCGGCGGATCTGGTCGAAGCACCTGCTGACTTCGCCTCGCCTGCACTCACGATCCGTCCACCCTCCAAGATTATGAAGCCCCGTCAAACCATCGACAAACGGCGTAAGGAAGCATTGCGTCAAGAGCGGAAGCGAGAAAAGGCCGAACGCCGCCAGCAACGACGCGAGGAGCGGGCGCAGCGACCAGATCGCACCGCGCTTGCAGAAGATCCGGATCTCGCGGACATCGTTTGGGGGCCTCAGCCAACTGACCTTGGCGTTCCTGAGGGCTGAGCCAGGCTGGAGGGGCGGCAGGAAGGGTCACTCGAACCCCGGGCCAGGTCTGAATCGGCGGATAGACCGCGCAAACCGGCATACGCCGGGCGAGAGCTTGCGCGCGAACCGCTCCAAGGCTAAGTAGCCGCTGTCGCGGGCCAGCGAGTTGCGCTGGTCGTCGAGGCACGCTCGCTTCGGATCCAGTTGAACGATCCACTTGAACATCGTTGAACACCGAATCCAAGCAGGCGAGCGCTAGCCGGAACTGATGCAATGACCGCGACGACAGGTGGGCTTCTAGAAAGCTCGCGCGCTGACCCGGTGTCTGGCGGCACCACCCGACGAAGCGCTCACAAGCAAGATCTGCCGCAAGAAAACTGAGAATAGAGTGAAAGAAAACGAGAGGCATTGGCCCAAGCGTCATGCCAACTCAACCCCGCCGTCCATCGAGCGACCTGCCACGGAGATGACTCTCGTGCAGAGACCCAGCGATTCGGAGCGGCTCAACGATTTTGCCGATTTGGGCCTCGAGCCCGCACTCGTCCGGGCTTTGGTTCACGAGGGCTATCACAAACCTACCCCGATCCAAGAACAGGCGATTCCTCGCGTGCTCCAGGGCAACGACCTCGTGGCGTGTGCACAGACCGGCACGGGTAAGACGGCGGCCTTCGTATTGCCGCTGATGCAGCGGCTGGGCCGCGCTCAGCGCCAGATTCGAGGCTTGATTCTGACGCCGACCCGCGAGTTGGCATTACAGATCGGCCAGCGAGCCACCGCTTACGGAAAGCACCTCGACCTGGGTCACGTCGTGATCTACGGCGGCGTGAGCCAACGGGGCCAAGAGCGTGAGCTTCGCCGCAAGCCGGACTTGGTGATTGCTACACCAGGTCGCCTCTTGGATCTGATGCGCCAGCAGCTCTTGAGTTTGCGGCAGGTCGAGACCCTGGTGCTCGACGAGGCGGACACCATGCTCGACATGGGCTTCGTCCACGACATCCGGCGCGTGATTGCGGCGATGCCCTCCGCGCGCCAGACCTTGCTGTTTTCCGCAACCATGCCTGCCAGCATCGAGGCGCTGGTGCGCGAAGTGACGAAGGACCCGCTTCGTGTCGCCGTAGCGAGGGAATCCACGCCCGCCGAGAAGGTCCAACAGTCGGTCATTTTCGTAGAAAAGAGCGCCAAGCGTCAGACTTTGCAGCAGCTGATTCGTGACAAAGCTCTGAAACGGGTTCTGGTTTTCACGAGAACCAAGCATGGTGCCAACCGTCTTGCGGACCAATTGACGCGCGCTGGAATCGGCGCCCTGGCGATTCACGGCAACAAGTCACAGAGCGCCCGAGAGCGCGCGCTGGGCAGCTTCAAGCAAGGCAGCACGGCTGTGCTGGTGGCCACCGATGTGGCGGCGCGCGGTATCGATGTGCAGGGCGTTTCGATGGTAGTCAATTTCGAGCTGCCGAACGTGCCCGAGAGCTACGTTCATCGGATTGGGCGCACCGGTCGCGCCGGAGCGGCGGGACAGGCCGTGAGCCTTTGCGATCGTTCCGAGCGTACTCTGCTCACGGACATAGAGCGCCTGATCCGCCAGCGTATCCAGGTGGCCGATGATCGCAGTGAGGTCAGCGCGCACGCGCTGGTGAGCTCGCCCAAAGCAACCCCTGCAGCCAAACGCAGTGAGCTGGATTCGCGAGCACCACGCCAGATTGGGCGGCGGCGCTCGCGGCGCGCGCGGCACGGCCTGCGAAGCGCGGCCAACGCTCGCTGACCGCGCAGCGAGGCGACTCGGGGGGAGTCCAACCAAAGGCTTTGAGGCATCCTGCCTCGCGGGACATGCCTGCAGCAGCACGAAAAAGCCCGGCTTCGTTCACAACCAACGATCGAAGCCGGTGCGTATCTTGCACTGGAACGCGAGCACTGGAACGCGAGCAGTGGAACGCGAGCACTGGAACGCGAAACGCGAGCAGTGGAGTTTTTTCCTGTAAGAATACGCACACCGTTGGCATGCGGCGCTTGATTCATTTGTCCGACTTGCATTTCGGCGCACTGCGCTCCGAGACCTTGGAGCCGCTGTGCGCGTTGGTTCGCGAGTTGAACCCGTCGATGCTGGTGGTGTCCGGGGACCTCACGCAACGTGCGACCCGTGGCCAGTTCGAGGAGGCGCGCGCCTTTCTCGCGCAACTGGCCTGCCCGCGACAAGTGGTGGTGCCTGGCAATCATGACGTGCCGCTTTGGAACCCGTGGCAGAGGTTTCTTGCTCCCCGCGACCGGTTCGACGCCTACATAACCGGCGAAGCGTTTCCAACGCAGAGCGATGACGAGGTCATGGTCATTGGTATCAACACGGCACGCTCGCTGACTCGCAAGAACGGTCGCGTCAATGCGACCCAACTTTCGGAAGTGGCCCGGAGGTTTCGCTCTGCACCGGCGCGGGCCTTGCGCGTGCTCACGTGTCATCATCCATTCGTGGTACCCGAGGGGATCTCCGCAAGGGAGCGCGCGGGCCGTTCGGATCTCGCTTTGGCGGCGCTGGTCGAGCACGAGGTCGACCTCCTTCTCACGGGGCACCGTCACATCCCATGGGTCAGTCCGCTCGGCACGGACGTGCCTACCATTCACGCGGGCACGACGACGTCGAGTCGCACCCGTGGTGTCGAGAACTCTTTCAACGATATCATCGTCGAGGACGATCAGGTGATCGTGCGTCGCTTCTGCTGGCGCCCGGAGTGCTCGAGGTTCGAGCTTGCATCCGACGAGACACGGGTGTTCTCACGCGACATGACCGGCCGCGTCCACGGCTAGCTTGGGTCAGGGTCGACCGACACTTCGATGGGGATCCCTGCGCGCACGCTTTCAGTGACAACGCAGAAGTCTTCGAAGACGTTGAAGCACTCCGCACGCTGATCGTCGCTGCCGTTCGAGCCGTTGGTCAACTGTGGACGGACGCGCACGCGGATGCCTCCGATGCGGAGCCGGCGGCGTTCGTTGCGTACGAGCTCCGTGTGGACTTCGGTTTGCACCCCATCGAAGGGCAACTTGGCGCGGTTCAGACAGAACGTGAGGCTCGCCGCCAAGCAGCTTCCAACGGCAGCCGCCAGGAGCCTAGCGGGATTGGGGCCGTTGTCCTTTCCGAGGGGTGGGGGCTCGTCGAGCAGCAGGGTGGGGTGTGTGGGCTTGTCGAAAACGACGCGGAACTCGTAGTCGTGGACGCGCTCGATCCGAAGGTCGAAGCCGCCGGCTGGTTTTTCCATGATGACCCCGGGACGCTGCACCAGTCATGCCACGCCAGCGCGCTGTCACCGTGCGAATGATGAGCGCGTGCCCGCTGCACGACTTGCGTAGGACTAGCGATGGCCCCCACGCCACACGCAAAGCTTGCGCCCTTGTCCTTCGTGTTGCGCGTACCGCGCCGTTTCTTGCGCGGGTCCGCTTGTTGCATACCTTCGGGGCATGCTTGGTATCGTGGAGGCGATCCAGGGTGGTGTGGTCGACGTTCGCTTTGCAGAACACGCCACGCCCGCCGTGCGCGAAGCGCTGCGCGTGGTCGAGCCCGAGCCGAGAACCCTCGAGGTTCAAGGCCAGCTCGAGCCGGGTCTGGTGCGTTGCCTCGCGCTTCAGTCCACTGCGGGGCTTTCGCGCCAGCACCGGGTCGAAGCCACCGGAAAACCGCTGGAGGTTCCGGTGGGACGGATGCTGCTCGGGCGCGTCATCGACTGCTTGGGGCAACCCCTGGATGCCGGCGAGCCGATCGTAGCAGCGCACCGACTACCGCTACACCGTTCGCCTCCCGCGCTGCATGCCCACCAGGCCGAGCTAAAGGTCTTGCATACGGGGCTCAAGGTCGTCGACCTCTTGTGCCCTTTCGCACGCGGCGGCAAGACAGGTTTGTTCGGGGGTGCGGGTGTTGGCAAGACAGTGCTTTTGATGGAGTTCATCAGCGCGATCACCGAAGCGCACCAAGGGCTCTCGGTGTTTGCGGGCGTGGGCGAGCGGATTCGCGAAGGGCACGAGCTTTGGCAAGATTTCGCGCGCTCCGGCCTGCTCGAGCGTACGGCAATGGTGTTCGGCCAAATGGACGCGCCTCCGGGTATGCGTTTCCGGGTTCCGCACGCCGCTCTGAGTATTGCCGAGCATTTCCGCGACACCGAACCGGGCGATGTTTTGCTGCTGATCGACAACATCTTTCGCTTCGTTCAAGCAGGTATGGAAACCTCGGCACTCGTCGGGCGCCTTCCTTCGAGGGTGGGCTATCAGCCGACTTTGTCGACCGAGCTAGCAGAAGTCGAGGAGCGCATAGCGTCCACTCACAGCGGCGCCATCACGTCGGTGCAGGCGGTTTACGTGCCGGCCGACGATCTCAACGACCCGGGAGCAGCGGCGGTGCTCGAGCACTTGGACGCTCGCGTGATCTTGTCCCGCGCCATGGCCGCGTCCGGCCTCTACCCCGCGGTGGACCCTCTGAGGTCAGAATCGCGTTTGCTGGATCCCCAAGTGGTGGGCGAGCGCCACTACCGCTTGGCCGAGCGGGTTCGTTCGACGCTGGCACGCTATCGCGAGCTCGAGGACGTCATTGCTATGCTGGGCATCGACGAGCTGTCGCAGGACGACCGCTTGCTGGTGCGCAGAGCCCGCCGCTTGCAGCGATTCTTGACGCAGCCGTTCAAAGTCTCCGAAGCGTTTACTGGTCGCGCAGGCGTTCGGGTACCGCTTGCTCAGACGCTCGACGGCTGCGAGCGCATCCTTGCCGGCGAGCTCGACGCTACGGATGAGCAACGCCTCTACATGGTTGGGGGGCTCGATTCGCTCGAGGAGGCCGCATGAACCAGCTTTGGCTCGAGCTCCGAACGCCGGTTGGCCTTCTGGTGAATGCGCCGGTCGATTCCATCGTCGCCGAGGACTTGGACGGCTGGTTCGGCATTCGCTCCGGCCGGAGCGATCTGCTAGCCGTGCTGCAGCCTGGGTTGCTTTCGTTCCGAGACAGCGAGGGAGAGGCGTACGTGGCGCTTGCTGCGGGCCTGCTCGATCTACACCAGAACCGATGCCGAGTTTGCGCCCGAGAAGCGGTGTTGGCCAGGGAGCTGAGTGACATCGCCGAGCTTGTCGACGCATTCGCGCGAGGACGTGCGGCGCGGCAAAAGGCGCACTCCGGGGCGATGCTCGACCTGATTCGCGAAGCAGAAAGACGGCTGCTCGAGGGGCTGCGAGCATGAACGAGCGCTCCGAGTACACCGAGACCGTGCGCCGCAAGGCCAAACGTATGGCCGTGGCGCGCCGGCGACGCGAGTCCTTGTTTCGGCATTTGGCTCAGGTTGGAGTGCTGAGCTGGATGCTCGTGGTGCCGCTGGTGCTGTCGGCGTTTCTGGGGCGCCTGTTGGTCGATGTTTTTCACAGACGAGAGCTCGGTTTGGCGTCGCTGGCGGTAGGACTGGCAACGGGGCTATGGCTGGTGTGGCGCCAGCTTGGCCGCAGCCTCGCACAAGCGTCAGAGGAGGACGACCATGGTGATGACGTGGTTTGAGCTCATGTTGGGCGCAACGCTCGGCGCACTCGGTGCAGGTTGGCACCTGTGGGTCGTTTGGTGGCGTGCGCGTTGGGCGCTCAGCGGGCGCAGTACGCAAGCCTGGCTGAGCTATCCGTTGGGTTTGTTGGGGCCGGCGTGCGCCGTGTTGGTTGCCGCTTGGCTTTCGGCTCCCGCTGCCTGGGCAACTTTGGCCGGCATTTTGCTAGTCCGGGTGTGGTTCGGCTGGCGCACGAGGAAACCATGAACCCGTTCCCCAGCGAAGTGTGGCGTGTGGGCGCCTTCGTGATCACCGACTCGATGGTCGCGACCGTCGTGCTGACGATGGTGCTGCTTGCGGGCGGGCGGCTTGCCCTTGCTTTCGAAGGCGCGCGGCGCACGCTCGAAACCATCTACGACGTGCTCGAGAACGCGGTGGTGAGCATGACCACGGCGAATGTCAGGCCCTTGGTGCCGTTGATTCTGACACAGTGGCTCTTCTTGGGAGCCGCGAACCTTGTCGGGCTCATTCCCGGTTTGAAGAGCCCCACGCGCGACCTTTCACTGGCGGCGGCCTTGGCGGCCATTGCCTTCGTCGCCGGTCACGTGCACGCCTACAGAAAGCGCGGGTTATCCTACCTGCGGCAGTACATTTCTCCGAATCCGCTGTTGTTGCCCCTCAACATTTTGGGCGAGGCAACTCGCACACTGGCGCTGGCACTCAGACTTTTCGGCAACATGCTATCCGGCACGTTGGTCGGAGCCATCGTCGTGGCGCTCGCAGGGCTTCTGGTTCCAGTGCCTTTGATGCTGCTCAGTGTGCTGACGGCGGTTGTGCAAGCGTATATTTTCGGCGTGCTGACCCTGGTGTTCGCCGCGAGCTCCTTGGAAACCGCCGAGCGTAGTCGCAACCCAAAGGGAGAAGCATCATGAACCCACAAGACTGGATTGCTTTGGCTAGCATCGTGACGGCCGGCCTGACTATGGGGCTCGGGTCGATCGGGCCCGCCCTGGGTGAGGGCCGCGCGGTAGCCGCGGCGCTGGAAGCCATGTCGCGCCAGCCCGACGCGGCCAACACCATCACGCGTACCCTCTTCGTTGGCGTGGCCATGGTCGAGTCCACCGCGATCTACTGCCTGGTCATTGCTCTGATCTTGCTGTTTGCCAACCCCTTGATGCCGTAGCGTGCCATGGGCTTCAATCTCACGACCTTCATCTTCGAGTGCATCAACTTCGTGGTCTTGGTGTGGCTGCTCGAGCGACTGGTCTACCGCCCGCTCAAGCAGGGCATTGCCAAGCGCCAAGCTGCGCTCGAAGCCAAAGAAGCCAAGGCCGAGAGTGAGCTTGCCGATGCCGCCTCGAAGGCAGAGGCTGTTGCAGAAGAGCGGCGTGAGCTGGTTCAGCTCAAGCAGCGCGTGTTGCGCGAAGCAGTCGAACGTGCCGAAGAGCAGGGGGCTGCAATCCTGGAACAGGCGAAGCAAGAGGCTTTGGCCGAGCGCACCCGAATGCTTCGGGTGATCGACGCCGAGCGCGAAAAGGCCGAGGCATGGGTCCGCGATATGGCTCTGGAGCGGACCGCTGAGCTGTCGGCTGCCGTGCTTGAAAAGCTGTCGGGAGACGCCGTGCAGACAGCGCTGGTCGATCAGCTGGTCCGAGAAGTGCGGGCCCAATCAGCGACTCTGGAGTTGCCTAGCGAAGGCGATGGCGACGTGAGCGTCGAGGTCACTACCGCTACCGCTGCAAGCGATCGAGAGCTCGAAGTGCTGCAACAGAAGCTGGAACATGTGCTGGAACGGCGCGTGCGGCTGAGGGCTCAGCAAGATCAGCGCCTGGGCGCGGGCGTCGTGGTGAAGCTGGGTGACCAGGTATTCGACGCATCGATCGCTGGACAGCTAGGCCTGGTTTTGGATGGAGCGCGCGCCGCTCTGGAACGAGAGGCGCGCGTTGGCTGAGCGGATCGACTTTCGGCCTGTGGTCAGCTCCGTTGCGCGAGCGCTGATGGAAGCGGCGCGTGGCTACGAGCCGAAGGTTCCGGTTTCGGAGGTGGGGCAGGTTACACGCGCGGCCGACGGCGTACTTCAGATTCGGGGCTTGCGCGCTGCGACAAGCGAGGAGCTGCTCGAGATACAACCGAACGCGACGGCCTTGGCGTTGGGCATGAACCGCGAGTTCATCGAGGCCATTTGTCTGCATGGTGGTCACCAGGTGAGTGTTTCAGCAACTGCCAGGCGTATGGGGCGCTCGCTGACCATACCTACCGGCGAGGCGCTTCTGGGACGAGTCGTCGATCCGTTGGGTCGCCCGTTGGATGGCGCCCCTCTGCGTGGAACGCTCGAACCTGCTCCGCTAGAACGGCCGGCTCCGCGATTTTACGAAAGGGCCGCCGTGCACCAGCCGCTGTACACCGGTTGTCTCAGCATCGATGCGATGTTCCCCATCGGTCGCGGCCAGCGCCAACTCATCATGGGGGAAGAGGGAACGGGCAAGACGTCGCTGGTAGTCGACGCCGTGCTGCGCCAAGCATCGACCGATGTGGTGGGGGTCTACGTCTCGATAGGCCGCAGGCGCTCGGAGACGTGGCAAATCGTCGAGCTCTTCAGAAAGAGCGCCGGTCGTTGGATCGTGGTGATGGCACCGGAGGATGATAGCCCGGGCCTGCGCTATTTGGCGCCGTACGCCGGAACTGCAATTGCCGAATACTTCAGCAGGCGAGGTGAGCACGCGCTCGTGGTCTACGATGACTTGACCGCTCACGCCACGGCCTGGCGCGAGCTGTCGCTCCTGCTTAGGAGGTCTCCAGGGCGAGAAGCGTATCCCGGCGACGTGTTTTATCTGCACTCCAGACTGCTCGAGCGCGCGGCGCAGCTCTCCGACGAGCTTGGCGGAGGCTCATTGACGGCGTTGCCTCTCGCCGTTCTAGAGAGCGGTAGGTTGACCGCATATATTCCTACCAACCTGATTTCGATCACCGACGGTCAGGTGGTGTTGTCTCGCGCATTGTTTGCCGCCGGTCAGAAGCCTGCCATCGACGCGGGCCTGAGTGTGAGTCGGGTGGGTGGCAAGGCCCAGACTCAAGCCCTGCGGGAGCTCGCGGGGCGCCTACGCCTCGACTATGCAGCGTTTTTGGAGCTAGAGGCCTTCTCGCGCCTGGGAACGCGGCTCGAGGCCGACACCGAGCAGCGGATCGCCACGGGGCGCCGCATCCGGGCCTTGCTGCACGCGCCGAGGCTGCGCCCTCTCGGCCTCTTCGAAGAAGTGGTGCGCCTGGTGCTCGCCGGGAGTCAGCGAGCCTTGCTCGCGATTCCCGAAGCCTCGGTGGCGTCGTTTGCGACCGAGCTCACTCAGCACGTGCGGCGGCTCGAGCCAGCCATCGTGCGGCGTATCGAGCGCGACGGCTTGCTACAGAGTGCGGATAAGACCGTGCTCGAGCAGGTGGTGCAGGCCCAGGTAGCTGCGTATTCAGCCGGGAGCCAGTGATGCTCGAGCAGCTGTCTGACCAGGCGGTCATCGAGCGCCGCATCACCGCCGTTCAGGGGCTCCGGCAGGTCGTTCACGCGATCGGCGCTTTGGCTCGGGCGCAACTACCGCTCGCGGAAAGCGCGACGGGTCAGGCAATGCTCTATTTAGACGCTGTGGACAGCATCTTGCATCGACTGGTCGGAGCGCCCGAGTCTGCAGAGGGCGACCATCAGCTGTTCGTGGTGGTCGGACCCGAGCGTGGGTTTTGCGGTGCCTTGGCTCAGCGCATCGTGGAGCAGGTGCCGCCTGTCGGCGCGCTCGGCATCGTCGGCAGGCGTCTTGGCGAAGCCGCCAAGCTCGACCCGGCGATCGAACCCCGCGTGCGCTTCGAGTTGGGTGGCGCCGTCACCCATGAAGACGCCGAGGGCGTGGCGGTCGCTATTGCCGAGGCGGTGCTGGGGCTGGGTCACAACGGTCAGGTGGACGTGTTGTATCCTTCCTCCGGGCGGAGCGACTTGCATCGGAGTATGCTGTTGCCCAAGTCGCAGCAGCTGGCGCAGCGCTCGCTCCCCGAAACCTACTCGCCGCTCGACACTGTGGTTCGCGCTGCGATTGCCGAGGCCATGACAGGTCGCCTAGCTTTGGCCGCTGCAGAAGCCCTCAGGTCCGAGATCAGCGCCCGCGTGGTGGCAGCGGAGCAGATGACCAGAGCCTGCGACGACAAGCTGGAAGGGCTGCGACAAGACTGGCGGGTCGCTCGCCAAGAGCAGATCACGAGTGAGCTCATGGAGATCGTGGCGGGCACTCGAACCGGGTAGCAAGACTCATGCTTCGATAACGCATTGCGCCGGGCACAGCGTCACACCTTGGAGCCATGACTCAATTTGAGTCTGTGTCACCACGCCTCGTTTGGTTCGAGTACCCCATGGAGGTGAGAACGCGCGGTCTTGGGCACCACACACTGGGAGAAACGAGAACCAAAGCTCGTTTTTGCCAAGCTGCCACGCGCCATTTGTTCGCGTTGCCGGCCCCCATGGATATGTCCAACAGCACGCGCCGCGCACTTCCGCTGCCCTCATCGCCCCCGAGAGGTGGACTACCCACACCGGTACCGACGCGATCGCGATCCCACCCGGCGAGCGGAAGGGTGCCCACGAGTAAGTCGCAGGGCGCACCGCAAATCGTCAGGCCATTGGTAGTGAGGCCATTGAAACCGTCGGAGGCACCCGATGAATCCGCGATAGACGCCGATCTGCCGAGTCTAGCCGTGCCGAACCAGGCTCAACGCGCCGAGTTCGTGCCGGCGCATCCGATCCCCGGCGGTTCGGGGATGTCCGAGCGTCGGCAACGGAGCACGCCTCCTCCACCCGTACCGGCAGAACCGCCGATTCTCGAGCACGACCCCATCTTGTTCGTGAGCCACTCACAGGGCCCGCTCGATGCGCTTTTCGAACCGCTGCCGCCCGAACCCTCGGTGGAGCGCCCGCTGGATGCAGACGACGAACCGGAGCCTGACGCAGCTAAGAGCGTCGCAGCAGAAGAGACGGTGCCTTGCATGCGTGTACGCCTCGCTCCCCGGAAGCGGATGCGACGAGCTCTCTGTATGCTGACGCTCGGGCTGTCCCTCGCTCTCGTCGTGCTGGGAGCCCGCTCCTGGCATTGGCTGCAATCGGGGACGACTTGGGGCGCCAGCCTGTCGGCAGCACACGAGAACCTGCGAAGCTACTTCGGGCGGTAGCCCGTCATCGCGATCCGCAGACTTCCGCAATTTTTGCCATGAGAGCTTCCGCCCGAGGGCGAAAAGCGCTGGGCAAGCTGGGCGTTAGGTCCTTGAGTGCTTCCAGGTTGAACCCCAAACCCGCGAGCGAGCCTTTTTGCAGATTCAAGTGTACGGACTCGCCGAGCTGCTGCAGGGCGCGCTCGTGATCTCCCAATTGGGTGAACACCTGCGCCAGCGCGGCGCTGGAGCGAGCAAGGCCCATCCCATCGCCAAGCTGGATTTGGGTATTTCTTGCCTTGGATAGATAGTGGCTTGCTCGGTCTAGGTTGTTCAGGGCTGCCTCGAGGCGGCCCAGCGTTTCCCACACCCTGGCAAGCTGAAGTTTGTCGCCGAGGCTCTGATATCCGTCTTCGGAGCTCAGCGCGTGCTCGATACCGAGGCGCAGGGCGTCTCGTTCTCTGCCTGGCCGCGCACGCGCGCTGAGCATCAAACGCGCCAACAAGTGTTCGGTCTCCGCCAGCTCGCGGACTGCGGACGGATGCGAGCTCACGACACGACCGAACACCTCTCGCGAGCGGTTCAGCAAATGATGGGCGCGTACTGGATCACCGATGCGCACCCAGATCGCCGCTTCATCATTCAAAAGCTCCGCAGCCAGCAAGGGCTTGTTCGACTGAAGCAACCGCTTACCAGCCTGGGTAAGCTCTCGCAGTGCTCGTTCCAGCGCCTCAGGACTTCCGATGTCGTAACAAATGCTCGCATACAAGGAGGCGAATTGCCCGAGCCATGGCCCGTCGGCGCTGTTGGCTAGGGCAGGGCGAGCACGTTCCAGCGGCTCCAAAGCCGCCTCGAGCGTGGTAGCGTCGCTATTTCCCAGGCTCAGCCAACGCGAGCGAGCCATCAAGAGTGCAATGGCGACCCCGAACAGTTCGGTGAGCTCACTCTTCGGGAGTTGGGCTAGCTGCTTTTGAGCCATGTCGGCATACTTCAGGGCCAGCTCGTGGGCACCTGCGGACGCAGCGCGCTCTGCCCCACGCAGGTAACTTTCCACGGCGCGCTGTAGATCGCCGGCCGCTTCGGCGTGTGAGGCCGCTCGCGCGTCGTCCACGCGCTTCAGAGAGTCGCGCTGAAGGGTCGGAGGGCGATGTTGCGCGGCTGGGCGCGCCATCGACGGCTCTGGGGTCAACGCAGACAGCGCTCGCGCCCAGTCCTGCTCGTTGTCGACGAGCTCTGGGGCGCCCTCCGTGGTCACGTCGAAGATCTGCTCGGGCTCGAGCGCCTTCGAACTCTCCGTGCCGGCTCGACTGGGTACCGGTTTGGCTTTCACGGTCACATCGGGTGCATGTGGCTCTGTCGCTCGACTATCGTGCGGCTGCTCGAAGGCGGGCCCGCCTGCGAACAAATCAGCGAGGGCCGCATGCCAGGCACGTGTGAGCGACGGTAGCGTTTGGGCCCTGAGCTCGCGCGCCAGCTCGTCACCCAGCCAGAACCGCCCTTCACCACGATCTTCGAGCGGTACGCCCCGATCGAGTGCCCGCTGCAACTCGGCGAGCACCTGAAGCTCGCTCTGTCCGAGCAGCGCGGCCACCACGGCGCTCTCGAATCCCGCGCCAAGCGTCGCCGCCGCTCGGAGCACGGTTTTCGTTTCGTCTGGCAAATCCCGAAGCACAGAGCTTTGGGCTGGGCGAGCCGCGGTGGCAGGCAAGGCCGGCACCACGGCTTTGGAGCCGAGCCGCTCCAGTGTGTCCCACAGAGCGCGCGCCTCGCCGTCCTGAGGCGGTTCATCGAAACACAGCAAGACGGGCAGAGGCATGCCCAGGGGGTCTGCGAAGAGTGCACGCAACCTCTCCAAACTGAGCGCATCGGCATTGTTCACCGCGCGCAACACGAGCGCCGTAGGCGGGTCGGTCGTTCGTGCTCGGCTCAATGTCTCCCGATGCATGTCGAGCTCCAGCGCCCCTGGCGCTTCGTTCAAGAGGCGCTGGCGAACCTTCCAGCGGGCGTGGGCGAGCGCCGAGCTTAGCAACGCTTGCGGCTGATCGTTGACCAGCGCTTCCACCCGGCGCCTCGCCTGATCCAGGGTGCTACCGGGTCCTGCGCTCAGATCACAATCCACCACGATCAACTGGAGCAGACGGGGGTCGGGCGGCACCCACCTCTCGGCTCCGAGCACCACGACATGGTTACCTTGCGCAAGTCGCTGCCAGATGTCTTTCCATTCGGTCATTTGAACACTTCCGCGTTGGGCTGCCTGCTCAGGGTGCACGGTTTGCAGGCTAGGGGGGTCAAGGTCGCAAGCGCTGCGCCAAGAGCCGTTGATCCCAGTGCTCTGGGGCAGACCAAACAGGCTGAACGCAAGCGGCGGGCCAGCAT
>CBFGRJ010000081.1:0-23162 GCA_965651135.1 uncultured Myxococcales bacterium | reverse complement strand
GGCTATCGTCACGGATATTCCTGAGCGGCGGGTGCTAGCACAAGTCGCTGGCAACGCCGAGTCTTACGCTTTTCCGGCCTGGTTGGCGCTCGGCCACGCTGGCCGAAGCCGCCGGATTGCCGCTGGCTGCGCTGGTCCGGGTCGACCTGGGCGAGCTGCTCAATCGCAGCCGCCGCCAGCTGGGCCGGGTGAACATCGGTGCCGAGTACCCAACGCCTTCGAACCCCACGCCTCGATCCCGCGAGTGACTCAAGGCTCGTTACGCTACGGCACTGTCTCCGACATCGCGGTCTGACTCGCTTCGGAACGCACTTGCACACATGGGAACGAACCCTAACCAACACGAAAAAAAATGTGCTCTTGCGATAAATGAGCATTTGCATGAACGCGGGAGACTTTGTCTGCTGGTGTGCGCTCTTGTAGCGCGCAACGCAAGACGTGATCCGACAATCCCTGTATTACGGGGATTTATTGGCGAAGAGCAGTCTCCGCGTCGATTCATGTGTGTAGTGCCAACCCCGAGTGACCCGCCCCCAGATCTGGGCGATGCCTCTTGCCGCTCGCCCCCAATAGCGATTGGTGAGTGACGACTGCTACCGTCCGCAAGGTTCGACCTGTGGCGTCAAGGGCATCATTTGATACATTGAATCTCTCGCCGCCCATAAGCTTGCTCCAAGCGGCGCGCTTGTCTTTCGACCACCTCGACCGATCGCCAGGAGGTTTCACGAGTGACTTCAATCGCTGGACGGCAGAAGGGTTCAGGGAGAGCGCGCGTAAGAGAGTGGCTCGCGTGCGCAGCGATCATGGCTGGCGCGAACGCGTGCACCGGTACCATCGGTGTCGATTCGGTTCCCGCGTCTGATACCACTGCGTCGAGCTCGAGCACCGGCGGACCCAGCGGTGGAACGACCGGAGGCACGGATCCAGGAGTGGTGGAGTGCGGCGAGCCGAGTCCTGGCAGCGCGCCATTACGCCGCTTGAGCAACAAGGAGTACGAGAACAGCGTGAGCGACTTGTTCTCTGACGTCTCGGGCATGGGTGAGCTCGTCACGGCGTTGGTCCGCGAATTTCCGGCAGAGTCCGAGTCGCTCGGCTTCCGAAACAATGCCGAGTTCTTGACGGTTCAACCCTTGCTTGCGCAAAAATACATGGATGCCGCCGAGCAGATCGCTGAGCTTGCCGCTCGCAGCGACGAACTGCTCCCCTGCACACCCGACGACGAAGCGCCGATGTCCTGCGCGGATACCTTCATCGCCGAGCTCGGGGCTCGCTTTTACCGCCGGCCGCTCACCGCGGACGAGACGAGTCGCTATCGAAGCATGTTCGAAGCAGCGCTCACCGAGTACGACTTCGATACCGGCGTCGAGTGGGTGCTGTTCTCGATGCTTCAGTCACCCCAGTTCCTCTATCGCGTCGAGCGCGGGCAGGACAGCGGCGGTCCCGTAACCCAACCGACCGCGCATGAAATGGCGACGCGCCTCGCCTACTTGTTCTGGCAGTCCACTCCCGACGCGACGCTGCTCGAAACCGCCGAAAACATGGGGCTCGACACACCCGAGCAGGTAGAAACGCTCGCGCGCGAGATGCTGCAAGATCCGAGATCGAGCCGACTGTTCCAGTTTTTTTTGGAATGGCTCGACGTGGACAGGCTCGACGAGTTCGACCGCGACCCGGAGGTGTTTCCGGACCTTCCGCAGGAACTTCCGAGCTGGCTAGCGCAAGAAACCCGGAGCTTCGTCGACACATTGCTGGCTCGTCCCGACGGCAGCTTGGACGAGCTGTTCACGGCGCCGTACACGTACGTCAACCGCGAACTGGCGGAACACTACGGTCTGCCCGTTCCGTCCCAAGAAGGCTTCGTCAAGGTCGACGCCCCCGAGCGCTCGGGCATCTTGACGCAAGCGTTGATGCTGTCTCATGACAAGCCCTACCGGACCTCCATCGTGCGCCGCGGGCTCAAGATCCGTACGGACCTCTTGTGCCAGAACGTTCCCGCTCCCCCCAACGACGTTGCGCTCGACTTGGAAGCCGCGGGCAGCGAACAGTCTCAACGGGAGCGGCTCGAGCAACACCGCTCGAACGCCGCCTGCGCTGGCTGTCACGAGTTGCTCGATCCGATCGGCATCGTCTTCGAAAGTTTCGATGCAGTGGGGCGCCATCGTAGCGTCGACGAAACGGGGGCGCCCATCACCACGCAGAGCGAGCTGACCGGTACGCTTGACGCCGACGGTCCCGTAGCAGACGTTCGGGAGCTTGGGGCGCGTCTCGCGCAAAGCTCGGAAGCCCGCGACTGCTACGTCACCCAGACCTTTCGCTTTTTCTTCGGGCGCGACGTGGAGGCCGCCGACAGCTGCTCGATGGCCCAGCTGAAAACAGCGTTTTCCGAAAGCAACCACAGTCTCTCGGAACTCTTGATTGCGCTCACGCAGACCGACGCCTTCCTGTATCGACCCGTGATTTCGGAGGTGGAACCATGAAGCGGATTTCTCGACGCAAGGTCCTGTGCGGCGCGGGAGGCATTGCCATGGCGCTGCCCTTCTTGGACGTGATGCGACCTAGGCGCGCCAGGGCGCAAGACGCCGTCGCTCCCCGCCGCATTCTATTTTTGTTCCAGGCCAATGGTGACGAAGTCGATGCACGGTTCACCGATACGGATGAAACCAATTTTCAGCTCGGCGAGTTCTTGAGCCCTCTCGAACCATACCGAAACGAACTATTGTTCCTGAACAATATCAATCGACGCTTCTACGAGCTGCCAGACGATCAACGCTCGGACAATCACCAGCAGGGAGGCAGCTCACTGGCTCCATGGACGAGCGGGGCCGGCTCGTTTCCGATCGGCGGCACCGAAGATCAAACCATCGGCTACGTGGAAGGGCCCAGCGCCGACTACGCCATCGGCGACCGCGTGATCGCCGACGACCCATCGGTAGCACACCGTCACCTGGTTTATCGGGTCGGCGACAAGAGCAACAACATCTGGAACCTCCATTCGCACGCGGGTCCGCTTGGCCAACAAAACCCCGTTCCCCCGGAGACAGACCCCTTCGCCGCCTATGCGCGTATTTTTTCGTTCCCCAGCAGCGACCCGGACGCGGAAGCCGCGTTGCGCAAGCAACTTCAAAAGCGAGCATCGGCCATCGATCTCGTCTTGAGCGAGCTCGGAGAGCTGCAGAGCTGGGTGAGCGCGGAAGATCGTCGCAAGATCGAACAGCATGCCGAAGCCGTGCGCGATATCGAGCGATCGCTGTCCACGGGCTCCGAAATGGAATCGTGCTCGGCCCTCGACCTAGGTCCAACCCTCGACCCGTACGACGACGACAACCATGCGGCGATCGGAGAGCTGTTTTTCAAGATCTCCGCCCTAGCGTTCGCGTGTGACCGCACGCGGTCCATCAATTTCAACTGGAGCGGGAATACGAGCAACCGAGTCTACCGCAACCTCGACTTGAGCGAAGGGCACCACGACATTTCACACGAAGGCACCTCGGAATCCTTCGCGATCATTCGGCGTATCCACGAGCACTTGTGGATCCAGAACACGAAACTCTACGAGCTGCTGAAAGCCACGCCGGACGGTGACGGTACACTTTGGGACCATACTCTCATCGTGCACTGGAACGAGCTCGGCCAGGGCGACTCCCATTCCATCGACGACTCGCTGGTGGTTCTCGCAGGCGGAGCGCACGGCTACTTCACCAAGGGCAGGCTGATCGACTACGACAACGACACCTCTTTCAGCGACATGTTGGTCAGCTGCTTTCACTATATGGGCTTCGACGACATGACTGAATTCGGCGACGAGCGCCTGCGCTTGCAAGGCTCCCTCACCGGCGTAACAGCCTGACCCCCACAACCCTGGGGACTATCTTCGTAGCAGCGTCAAGCCGAGCACCAGCGCGGCGCACAGCGCCTGGGTTGCACCCACCGGCAATGCCATGAAGTATGCCGCAACGTACCCGGCGCTGGCGCACACGGCGCCGATCGAGCCTGCAACCGGTAACGTTCGAGCGAGGCGCCGGGTGCTCAGAATAGCGCCCAGTGGGGGGAGCACCGAAAACGCAAAGACCGGCAAGGCACCGAGCACCCGTGTGGTGATCGCGACCGTTGCTGCGACGAGTAGCCAAAAACCCCAGTCGAGCACGCGCACGGGAAGCTGCTGCACCCGAGCACCCTCGGGGTCGAACCCCGAAAAGGCAATGCCGCGCCAGCTGGCGAACACCAAGAGCACCACCACCAAAAACACGCCTGCCAACAGCATCACATCGAAGGAGCTCACGACCACTGCGGTGCCGAACAGGATGGCCGACACCTCATGGGCCTCTTGGGCAACGCGATCACCCAGCGCCACGGCCCCTGCGGCAGCCACGAGAAAGCCAAAACCCAGCAGTGCATCGTGCGGCAGCCTGCGGGCTGTGGTGCGCAGCGCGAGCAAAGCGGTCGCGAGAACCGCCGACGCGAATGCTCCCACCAAAGGGGGCACGTCGACGCCCCAGTGGATGCCCGCGTAGAACGCCGCCACCACACCCAGGCCGGCGGCTTGCCCTATGCTGGCTGAAGCGAACACCGCACGCCTGAGCACGATGAACACTCCCAAGATCGATAACGCCGCCGCGGCCAGTGCCCCGGCCAGCACGGCATCGCGATACAGGCCGAGCTCCCAGCCGTCCACGAAGCCCTGCCAGGTCGGTTGGCTCTCGACCAGGTGGTGGATCTCGTGCGGATGATCGACCGGGTGGTGGTCGGAATGCGTGTGCCCGAAGCCGTGATCTTCGGGCTGAGGCGCGCTCGGATGCACGTGCTCGGGTTCGGCCGGCAGCGCTTGGTTCGGGCGCGCCTCGGCCCGGTCTCCAAGGACCAGGTCGTCGACAGACAGACCCTCGGGGAGTGCTTCAGGTCCGGTCATGTGTCGCGCGCACCTACGAAGGCATAGCGCTTTTGAAACGCTTCGCTGGCCAACACCTCGTCGACCGACCCGACCACCACCTTGCGCTCGGCGTCGTCGACGAACAGGGCGTGATCGGCATACCTGCGCGCAAGCGAAAAGTCGTGGGTCACGATCACGAGAGTCATCCGGTGCGCCTCACGCTGACAGGCCAGGGTTTGGTAGGCGCGCTCTTCAGCGAGTTGGTCCATCGCGGTCGTCGGCTCGTCGAGAAACGCGAGCTCCGGATTGCCCGTCATCAACCTTGCCATCAGCACACGCTGTTTTTGACCTTCCGAAAGGTCCCGGTACCGGACGTTTGCGAGGGCGCCGAGCTCTAGGGCGTCGATAGCGGCGTCCGCCCGGCGAATCGATTCAGGCGAACGTCGCTTGATGAACGACGTGCCCCGATCAGCTCCCATCAGCACGAGATCGCGCACACTCATCGGGTAAAGCTCGTCAAATAGGGCTTTCTGCGGCAGGTATCCGAGTCGCAGCGCTTTGGCCCGTGTACACGTTCCCCCGAGTGGCGGCAACAGCGCGAGCAGAGTGCGAATCAACGTCGTCTTGCCTGCACCATTGCGCCCGAGCACACACCATAGCTGCCCCGGTTCGAAGCCGAGACTCAACGGACCGAGCAGTGGCCTGCCCGAGTAGCCGATCGTGAGGTCTTTGGCAGAGAGCAACATGCGAGTCACCGGAACCAAGAACCTGCCGATCGTCGAACCGATTTCGTCACGTCGAGCCCGCCTTCAGCCGTTCGACGACCTGATTCACGAATCCGATATACGATTCCTTGGCGCGGTAGTCGGGACCACCGGGTATCGTGGCAAGCTTGGCGCCGATTTTTGCCACCACGAGCTCGGAAGTCTTGCGCGGATGGTAGCTTTCCTGAATCAGAAGCCGCACCTGGTTCGCTTTGCCCACGTTGATCACGTGGGCGACATGCCCGGGGTTGGGGGGAATACCGGGCTTGGGTTCCAGATGGGCCACGATTTCGAAGCGCAGCCAATCGGCCAAATAGGCGAGCGAATGATGATAGGCGACGACTTTGCTACCCACCAGATGGGCGAGTTGCTTTTCCCAATGTTGGCGCCAAGCGTCGAGCTTGTCGCCGAACGCCTTGGCGTTGGCCAGGTAATCATTGCGGTGGGCCGGGTCGAGCTCCGACATTTTCTGAGCGATGCCGCGGGCGACCTGCTTCACGCGGCGCGGGTCGTAGGTGTAGTGCGGATTGCCGCCCGGATGCACGTCGCCCTGCGAGCGGTCGACCTTGCCTTTCGGAACCTCGAGCACGCTCACCAGGCGCGAGGCGTCGAGGTACCCGCTGCCGCCGGGTTGAATCTTGCCGTTGCGCGATGCCTTCAGCAGGGTGGGCAACCATCCGACTTCGAGGTTCAGCCCAACCAGCACAAGCAGGTCGGCTCGAGCGAGCTCGAGCGCGAGATCGGGGCGTGCGTCCACGCGGTGCGGATCTTGAGTCGCCAACGACAGCGCCTTGACGTTCGCATGGCTACCGCCCACGGCATCCGCCACGCTGGCCAGAGCGGGTGTGGTCGCGACGACCGCGAGCTTGGCCTGTGCCACCGAGCAGAGTCCGCTTAGCAGCACCACTGCCACGATGATTCGCATGATTTTCGAGTCGTTGATCAGCATTGGAACCTCACCTATCGAAATGCCAGTCAAAATGTATGCGCTCCGTGAGCACCCGCCACGAGCTCCGCAGCCAAGAAGGCCGCCCATATGCCCTCGTCGAGCCATGTGGGCCTGTCGTATGAGCCTTGCAAGCGAAACAGTGAGAACTCAGTCGGCCTGAAGCCGACGTTGACCGTGCCGCGGTGGCGATTGCGAGTCCACTCTGGGTCGAGTGCGTCGAGCGAAACGCCTTCATCGTTGAGAACATCGCCGTCCAATCCCCGCGCGGGACTGCCGAAGTCGTATCGCGCTGCGAACGACCAACGCGTAGCCGGCTGAACGACGACCTGAGTGTAAAGGCTCACGTCTTGCAGCAATTCCCGCGGGACTTGTCGGCGCCGATAAAACACCTCGGTCTGCCAGCTGATCATGAGCTGACTTTCGCGCGTCACCGGCCGGTACTTCATGAACAGATCGCTGCCATACACGTCCGTGCGGTTGTCGCGTCCACTGCCGTTCGGTCCGAGCGCCGATGACAGGCCGAAAAGCAGCGACCAGTCCGGACCGAACGGAAAGAATTGTTTGATGGCTCCGACCCAGAGCAGATCGCGCGGACTTTCGACCTCCACGTCCTCTGCACCGTAGAACGAGCGGGCAGTCTCTTCACCATCGGCCTGAAGAGCACTGCCCACGAGCTCGACGTACCAGGGGAGCGGAGCCAGCCAGGACACCTCGGCACCGAGACCACGTCCCCCTTCGCCCCCGAATACCCGCCCTATCGCAAATGGCTGATCGACGAAATCCCAGGAGTGCAGGTGAGTCGAGTTGATGCGCCCGAAGCGGTGCAAGAATTGGCCGAAGCGAGCCTGAAAGCGCGCCGGCAGAGCCAACGTGGTGCCATACGCTTCCTCCACTTCTACCCCGAACTGGGACAACACGATGGCTACGTCGAGACGCAGATACGGATCGACCGCAGCACCAGCGGCCAACTCGAGTTGCTGGAGGTTGAACCCCGTCTCGGTGGGATCGTGCGCGCCGGTCTGCAGCGGGTCGTCATCGGAAAAATAGGCGAGCGCCGTATCGAAAACGATCGAGATATCGGGATTCATGTTCGCCGCGGTGCCCCCCGGCGCACTGTCGAGAGTGCGTTCGCTTGCCGGCAAGGAGGCTTCTGTGCCGTCGGCGTCTCGAGCCAGCGCGGCCTCGATCTCGTCCAGGTCTACGTCCTGTGTAGCCGGCGTCGGCGCGTGTGCCGCCGCCGGTTGCGGAGGTTCGCTTGCAGCCGGAGGGATCGGCTCCAGCTCGGATGGGGCTTCTTGCGCCAACGCTGACCCTGCGCTGCAGAGCGTTAGCAAGCAACGGAGTAGCTTTCGAAATGTCGGATACGGAGAGGGCATCGGCCCACCTCGAAACAGCTGAAAGAACGCGGCCGTGAAACCGCTGATGTGGCTAGCAGCGAGGGCGGAGGCAGCGACGACACTCGGTCGCGCGCATCAGAACCGCTGGTGCGGTCCGAACCAAACGTGGTTCACGCCGGATTGAAGCAATCTGCAGTCAGTCAGCCGAATGCGGGCGGACCCTGCTTGGGTGCTACGCGATAAAGCTGCTGTTGCCCGGGGTTTGCCCAGCCCGTTGACCAGCGCCGAACGAGAGCGGGGAATGTGAGCTGGGGAACGGCCGCGAACGAGCCAAGCGTCAATCCAGGCTCATGCCGAGTGCCGGTACACGCCTCGCAATGCTCATGGTGATGGTCACCGGACCCTGGCAGGTAGCCTACGCCTCGTTGCTGCTCAGCGGTTTGCCGTGTCGGCGCATCCACGTGGATCCACTCGCCGTGGGTCACGCACACACGGTGCTGCACCGCGAGCCTGTGCAGCACCGGCAACAGGGTGTCGCCTGCGAAAAGCAGCAAGATGAGCACCGCAAGCAGGCGCACCGGGCCCGCGCCGCTCCGTCCGGAGGCGCGCCGCGCTATCACGGTGTGGACGGCGATGCGGCGCTTCACGCGCGGAGTAGAGCACGAAGCCGCGACCGCGGCAAGCCCAGCCCAGGCTCACGCCTTGGTGAGGATTTCTGCACCGTCGGGCGTAACCAACACGCTGTGCTCGAACTGCGCCGATGGGCTCCCGTCCTTGGTGACCACCGTCCAGCCGTCACCAAGCACCTCCACCTCGGCAGCACCGAAATTGATCATGGGCTCGATGGTGAACGCCATGCCCGTTTTCAAGCGCACCCCGCTGCCTCGCTGCCCGTGGTGCGGGACGAAGGGAGCCGTGTGCATCGCGCGGCCGATGCCGTGCCCGCCAAAATCGCGTACTACGCTGCAGCCGTGCTTTTTGGCGGTTTCTTCGATCGCCGCACCAATGTCGCCCAAACGAGCACCGTGCCGGACCACGGCGATGGCGCACATTAAACACTCTTCGGCGACGCTCATGACGTGCAACGCCTCGGGTGTGGGGACACCGATCGCAAACGTGCGCGACGTATCGCCGTGAAAGCCGCCCACACACGAGGTGACGTCGATATTGATGATATCGCCCCAGTGAAGGCGTTCGACCTCGCTCGGAATCCCGTGACAGACCACGTGGTTGCGGCTCGTGCACACAGCAGCCGGAAACCCCTGATAGCCCAGTTGACTCGGGCGTCCGCCCCGCGCCTCTGTATCCGCTCGGACCAAGCGATCGATGTCTGCCGTGGACATCCCAGGCCTGAGCTGGGCTCCCACCCAATCCAGCGTTCGGGCGGCCACGCGCCCCGCGCGCCGCAACCCGGGGTACTCTGCTTCGCCGAAGAGCTCTATGCTCACGTGCCCATCGTGCGGGCGGGCGTGCACCAGGTCCAATACCTTCTAAGTATGCCAAGGGTGTGCTCCCCACCCATTCTGCGGTCGACCGAGGTGTGGTAGCCTGATCAGGTGAGTCTCGAGCAGTTGCGGTACTTCGTGGCAGTAGCAGAAGAGGGCAATATTGGGCGCGCTGCCAAGAGGCTACATATCTGCCAACCGCCGTTGAGTCGGCAGATCAAGCAGCTGGAAGAGGAGCTCGGCGCACCCCTGTTCCATCGCACACCGCGCGGCGTGACCTTGCTGCCCAGCGGGGCTCGCTTTTTGGCCCATGCCAGAAGCATCCTGGCCGAGGTCGCGGCCGCTCGCGCGGCCATTGCCGGGGGCGCTTTAGGCGCCGACGGTCCCGACAGACGCAAGACGCCACGATAGCGAGCACACGCGTCCCGATTTCAGAAATTGCCTACCAGGCCGGCGCCCGTCGGCGCCAAGTAAACGCGCGCCGAAACTCCGTACAGCTCCGTTTCGGGCATAGCGGTACCACCGCTGCCTGCGGAGAAGGCCAAGACCGTCCCTGCTGCGACTCCGGCAACCCCAATGCCAAAGCCTATCGTAGAAATCAGGGCCATTCGATTGGCAGCGTCGATATCGCTCTGGGCGTTTGCCGGGCACCGTGAAGCGGCATCGCACACATCGTCCAGATCACGCTTTTTCCAAGCGCCAATACGCCGGCAACGGATCCGGCGACCAGACCTGCAGCGCCGATACCCAAGAACACGTAGGCCGTCGTCCTGTCCGGCTGAGCGACGCCGGTGTCGATAGCGGCTGGGGGAGCCTGCGTAGAAGGCGCCGGCGGCGGCTCGGCCGGTGCCGCGGGTGGGGTCGAGCTTGAATCTGCTACCAGCGCCAAGCTCACATTTTGGTGTCCGCCTTCGGCCAGCGTCACCTCCGCCGTAGCCGGGTAGTAACCTGGAGCTTCGGCCACGATGACGTGCTTGCCCGGATCGGTGGGGCGATCGGCTCCGAGCAACGCCAGCGGCACCGGACTGTCGCCGATTCTCACCTCGAGTCCCGCCACGTGCGGGTCGACGTTGATCTTTAGCTTCGCGATTTTGGGCAGGGCCTGATCGAGGACCTTCTGAGCGCGCTCGCGCGCCTTGAAAAAGGCCGCGGGGGCGTCGTCGGGCAATTGCTCTCGGACGACCTTGTTGAGGTTTTCGGTGCCTTCTACCAGTTTGCCGAGCGCGACCTGACATTCGCCAAGCCGTCCCAGAATGGTCGGGGCGTGGTAGAGCGCTTCGGCTCGAGACAGCTTGTCGACTGCAGTCTCGCAGTCCCCCGCGTTTGCTGCCTTGATACCCTCGACGCCCAGGCTGCGAGCTGCAGCCTTGTTTTCGGCCGAGTTCTCGGCTGACTGCGCTGCGGCGGAGTGCGACCAGAGTAAGCAAGCTATGACGGTGGGTACGATCAGCGCGCAGCTACGACGGACACTTCGGCTCGAGCTCATGGGTCGCTCTGACTATCGCCTGTTCAACGAGCCCTGATCAACCTCGACGCGCGCCTAAAACCCGATGTCCACGTCGGAGGAGCTGCCTTTGGGTCGCAGCTCCACTTTACTGCTTGGCTCGCTACCTAGCTTGCCTGCCTTTGCCGTGGCATGGCCGCGGGGTTTGGGCTTGGCCGTGGCTTTCGGCTTGCTGCTGGCTTGCTTCGTTGCCTTGGCTGAGCTTGCCGCTGCTTCGGCAGCCGTACGCTCGGCCGCCTGGCTCTCGGCCTCGGCCTGCGCGACCGACTCGTCGGCGCCCGGCGGCGCCCCGACCTCGGGCGCTACGGTTTCGGGTGCCGATGCGAGCGTGCCCGCGGGACTGGTCTGGGCCTTCGATGGGGTCGCGGCGCGGACCTCCGCGCCCACCTGGGCCGGCTCGGCAGCCACCGCGACACCCGACCGATCGCCATTCGTTGCGACGGCCGGATCGCTGGAGCCGTTGAGCCAAACGATGAGTCCAAGCGCAACCAGTGCGGCGCTGCCCACCATGGCTGGCAAAAGCCAGCGCAGAACCCGTCGTTTGCTCTCCGGAACTCGAGAAATGGTGTGCACCGAGGCGTCGCCGGTATTCGTAGCGAGCGTGGCGCTCACGTTCTGAGTCTCCGCGGTCGCGTAGCTGTTCATCGCCTCGTTGCCGGTGTCGCTGGCTTTGAGGCTCTGGTAATCGCGCCCCACGGCGACGAAGTGGTTCACGCTGCTATGCTCGTCCGAAAATGACATGCGCCCATCGAAGCTCAGATTGGCGGCAGCGTAGAGCTCGTCGATCATCTCGTCCGCACTCTGATAACGCAGGCTTACATCGCGGGCACAGGCTTTCTCGAACCATTGCTCCAGAGCCCGCGGCGCCCACGGAGCATGTTGGCTCAGCTTGGGGAGCGGATCGGTGCAGATAGAAACCAACAGGTCTCCGAACGACGAGCCCTCGAAGGCATACTTGCCCGTGAGCATGTTGTAAAACACCATACCCAGCGAGTAGAGGTCGGCTCGCGCATCTACCGTGCTTGCTCCGCGCACCTGTTCGGCGCTCATGAACAAAGGTGTACCGAGCACCGTTCCGGTCTTGGTGGTGGAGACTTCGACGTTGTCGTCGAGCTTGGCAATGCCGAAGTCCAACACCTTCGCAATCCAGCCCTGGTCGTCGTCCTCGGTACGCGCGAGGTAAATGTTCGCTGGTTTCAAATCGCGATGCACGATGCCGCGCCCGTGAGCTCGAGCCAGCGCTCGACCGACGTGAGTGGCGATGCGTACCGCTTCTGCCAGGGGCAGGTCGCCGTCGCGGGCGATGCGGTCTTCCAGGCTTTCGCCTTCCAGGTACTCCATAACGATGTACGGCAAGCCTTCTGGGGTTTCACCATCGTCGTATACCTGGACCACGTACCGCGAGCGAAGTTTGGCTGCCGCCTTCGCCTCGGTGTGAAAGCGTTGAATGGCCTCTACGGAGTTCGCGTACTCCGAAGAAATGACCTTGATGGCCACGCGCTGATCCAAAGTGAGGTGGATGGCTGACCACACCGTCCCCATGGCTCCGCGCCCGAGCTCCCGCTCCAACCGATACTTGCCGTTCAACACCCTCCCGCCGCGAATGGACGCTGGCGACGGAGCATCGAGTGACTCACTCATCGATCCCCCCGTTCGTATTGACATCGACCGCACTGCATCTCAATCCCGCTCCGCTACTCCTCGGTCCAAAAGCGATCGCATGATTCTACGGCCAACACGCAGGCATGGCTACAGCTCTCCGCAGCCGAGCTCGAGACTTCTGGGTGCTTCGTTTCGGATCAAGCCGCGCTGGCACGTCGAACCGAGCGGTGTTGAAGGAGGGGCATAAGCAGGATGCAGTGGGAGCTCTGCCGACAAGCCTCGCTTCGAAAGCAGCGCTTTTCCGTTCGATTGCCCAGGTGGATTTGCACTACGTCGGACTCGTCGCGTTTCAGCTCGAGGCACGACCCGTGATCGATTCAATTGATTTTGACACCCAGCCGAGCCGGGGCCCCGCCTGCGGGCCAGGCCGGCCAAGGGGGGACCGAGGGCCAGGTAGGCGTCTGGAAGGAGCATGGGACAGCACGATTTAACGGCCGTGACGAGTTGCTTGATTCCATTCCGACCCGGTGTCATGGTCCGCCCCAATTCCGACTGGTAACGGAGTTGGCGAGGTAGCCAAGCGGTTAGGCAGCGGTTTGCAAAACCGCCACACGCCGGTTCGAATCCGGTCCTCGCCTCCAAACGGTCGCCGCGGGCGTGAATGCGGCGCCGCTGCGGAGGGGAATGCGTAGCCAGACCAGTGCCTAGCGTGGGAAGGGCGCCTAGGCGTTGAAGGGCACGGGTGGATTGGTATGGCACTCCAGCAGAACCGGTGTAGCTTTCGCGCGTGACGAACCCTGCCAATCAGCCACAGCTTACTTCTTTTCCCAAGCACAAGATCCGCGTGCTGTTGCTCGAAGGTATTCATGCATCCGCGCGCACTCTCTTCGAACAAGATGGAGTCGACGTCGAAGTCTTGCCGGGCGCCCTCGGTGAAGAGGAACTGACGGAGCGCATTCGCGACGTGCACCTCTTGGGTATTCGCAGCAAGACCCAGGTCACGGCGAGCGTCATCGAGCAAGCCCGGCGTCTGCTCAGCATCGGGTGCTTCTGCATTGGGACCAATCAGGTCGACCTTCGAACCTGTCATGCCCAAGGCATCCCTGTGTTCAACGCTCCGTTCTCGAATACTCGAAGCGTCGCCGAGCTCGTGATCGCCGAAGTCATCGCACTTTCGCGCCAGCTTGCCGACCGCATTCGCGAAATGCACGCGGGAGACTGGCAAAAGAGCGCGAAGTATTCGCACGAAATCCGCGGTAAAACCTTGGGGATCGTCGGATACGGGCGCATTGGTCGCCAGGTGGGCGTGCTGGCAGAAGCCATGGGCATGCGCGTCGTATTCTTCGACATCGCGCAGCAGTTGCCCATGGGCAACAACCGCCCGCTCGGATCGCTCGAGAGCTTGCTCGAAGAGAGTGATTTCGTCACGCTGCACGTGCCCGCCACCAGTGAGACGCGCAACATGATCGACAAGGCTGCCCTCGCGCGCATGAAGCCCGGTGCATGCCTGCTCAATCTGAGCCGCGGTAGCGTCGTCGATATCGAAGCACTAGCGGCTGCTCTGAACGAGCGGCTCGGCGGTGCTGCGATAGATGTCTTTCCAGTCGAACCCAAGAGCAATGGTCCGGGGTTCGAATCTCCCCTCCGCGGTCTCCGGAACGTGATTCTGACTCCGCACGTGGGCGGCTCTACTGCGGAGGCGCAGGAAGCCATCGGCCGCGAGGTCGCTACTACGTTACTCAAGTTCCTCAATTCCGGAGCGACCGCGGGAGCCGTCAATTTTCCGAGCGTCGATCCACCCGTGCTCGACGGGCGTCACCGCATTCTCAACGTGCACCGGAACGTGCCCGGCGTGCTCTCCAACATCAATCGCATCATTTCGGACATGCAAGCCAACGTCGAATACCAGGTCTTGGCGACCGATCCGGAGGTCGGCTACCTGGTGATGGACCTCGACCGCGGCGTGTCCGAAGAAGTGCGCGCCCAGGTAGCCGCCTTGCCCACCAGCATTCGCACCCGGATCTTGTACTGATTTAGCCTCTACTCCTGCGATCCTTCGAGATCTTCTGCTAGGTAGCTCAAGATCACTTCGTCCAGCGATTGCTCGCTGATCACGCTGTCGCCGAATAGATTGTCTCGACTGGGAGCTTCGCCGAAAATGGCCGCGGGGCGCGAGGCAGCATAGCGACCGGTGTGCTTTGCCTCAGCAGGAGTGGGTGTCGGATGCGGACGCGGGCGACGCGACGGTCGAGCCGCGTCGGGAGTCGCCTTTGCCACCGCACGCTTGGGCGTCAAGGCTTCTTGTTTGAATTGTTCCAGCGAAGCAACGTCCAAATCGATGCCATCGGGTCCCGGAGGCGTGACCGAGGGGGCCACCTTTCTCAAATTCGGGTTCGAGATCGGGCGTTGTGAAGCCCTTGGCCCGAGCTTGCCCGGCGCTTGGTCCCGCGCTTCGGAGCTCGCCGACGGCGGAGTTGCCTTTGTCGCAGGGGCACTGGGTTCGAGCAGCGCATCGAGCTCGCCCGCGCGTAACGAAATGAACATGGCCTTGTGCTGCTCTTTCATCATCGCGCGTACGACGGCCGCCATGTCTTCGCGACCGACATGTTCCGCATAGTCGGTTCGCGCCGTCTTGATGATGCGCCCACCGTCCGCAAACAAATGCGTAACGATGCGCGGATGCTTCACTCCAGAGTCTTCGGTCTGGATATGAAAGATCCTACCCTTGTGCCGAACGTTGTTGTTGAAGCCGAGCAGCGGAGGCGGCATCACGCAAAACCGTAATAAACCCGTGTGATTGAGTAGAATACCATGCTTGCTTTCCGGAGCACACTCATGATCGCCTCAGCTCGTGTAGGTTATCGGTCGCCAAGGTGAGAAACACCAGCCATTTCGCGCTGAGGGCAGGCTGAGCGCAAGGTCGCCCCGCCTTGGCTCCGATGCGGAAGCTCGGCGGTCTGCCCAGGCGCTCGCCGCGCCCGCCCCCTCGATGCTCTTCGCGGTGGCGTGGTGACCAAGGGCGGGGCACTCGCCCGCCGATCCTCGTAAGTATTTATCGAATGCCCTCGTCCAGGCGCCTCATCCCCTCCAACAGAAGCGCCTCGGGGCTTTCGCGGATGACTTGCTGGGCTTCCGCGTGGGTCGGATCGAGCACGAAGTCGCCCTCGCCAAGCCCGAGCATGGCGTAGAACGCTTCGGCGCCGCGCAGATTCGCCCACAACGCATTATAGATGGAGCCGTTCACGAAGTGAATTTCGCCCGACTCCTTGCCTGCGCGGATCTTCAGCGATCCCGTCTTTCTCCCGTGCCAGAGCACCTGGACCATGTCGGGGAGGCTCATTTCGGTGAGCGACCCGGAGACCCCTCGTGCGCCGGTGTGACGCGCCTCGCGCTCGATGATCTGTCTTACCTTGGCGACCAGAACGTCGGGAGAGATCGGTTTCGTCATGAAGTCGGCGGCACCCAGCTCGAAGGCCCGCTGCGCGTCTTGACGCCCCGAACGGCCGGTCACGATCACCCAAGGGACCTTCTCGCCCCAGCTGTGCTTGCGGGCTTCCGCCAGCAGAGCGAAACCGTCGGCAGGCTTGAGATCGAGCTCGCTGACCACGATCTCGATCTCACCCTGACGCAGCACCTTGAGAGCGAGGTCGGTGGTGTGGGCCTGCTGCACTTCGAAGCCCTGCTCAATCATTCGGAGCTCGAGCACCGTCGTCTCTTCGGGATCGGAGTCGATGATGAGCGCTCGATGGCGATTGGCCAAAAGGCGCGCTTTGAGATCTTCTCCCGTCATCGTATGGCGGAATAGGTCTACGAGGTTCGGATCGAAGATGGTACCCCGGTACTTGGCAAGCACGTCGCAAGCCTGGCTCGGCCTCAAGCGCTTGCGGAACGGATTGCGCGGGTTCTGCGTCAGGTCGGCGTAAGTATCGGCGATGGCCAGCAGCCGAGCGCCCAGAATGATCTCCTTGCCGGCAACGCCCGAAGGTATGCCCTTGCCGTCGTAGCGCTCGTACATCTGCTCGACTGCGCTGCGAGCCTCGGCCGGTAGTCCCACGGACTCCATCATGCGGGTCGGGGCCTTCACGACTTTGGCAGCGGTGGTCTTGTGCCCCTCGTATTCGGAGACGTTGAGCGCCGTGAGATGGTACGCACCCGTTTTGCCGAGATCGTGGATGTAGCCTGCGATCATCAAGGCTGCTCGATGCGCTTCGCTCAATCCGATGCGCTCTGCGATCTTCCGGCACAATCGGGCCACCTGCGCGGAATGCCCTCTCAGATCGGGGCGTGAATTCTCCAGCAAACTGATCAACACGTTCAGCGTTTCGAGGTACGAATCGCCCGTAAATTCCTTGCCGGCGCCGCCCGGGCGCTTACCCACTGCCTTCAGATCGCTGGCAGAGAGCGTACGTTCTCGATAGGTCGTCTCGGACGCCAAAGCCACCGCCATGCTCTCTTCGCTGACGAGATTTCGTTCGTAGACGTTGAGCATGGTCGTGAATTGCTCGTGCGCGTTTTTGTCCAACGTGGCAAACGCATGGATGTCCCCGTTATACGCCTTGCTGATGGCAGCTTTCACGGCACGGGGCCGCCCCACGAACGCGCGCACTTCTTTGACGCCTGCGGCGAGCTTGACGTCATGCAAGGCGGGCGCATTGTCCGGGTCGGGCGTGACGACGCTGAGCACACCGGTCTTCGCGTCGAACAACACCGGAAAGATGGTGTCGCGCTCCGCCAGCTTTTGCGGCACCTTGTCGAGCGTAAAGCGATCGATGTCCGCCTTGGACAACTTCTCGGTCGATACGAAGCGCGTCTTGTGCAGCGACGCCAAGTACTTGAGCAGCTTCACCTCGTCGATGGCCGCCAGGTCGAGCAGCGCTTCTTCGACGCGTTCGCCGTAACCCTGCATGTGACTGACGCAGGCTTCGTGTTGCTCGGGTGTGATCAGCCCGTCAGCGACCAACCTTTCGAGCAACCGGGCGTTCAGCGCAGCCATACCAGCTGTTGATTATAGTTAAAGTTCGAAGGCTGCCGCACGTCGCCACAGAGTAGCCCGAACCCAGCCTGGGATCGCGCAGGCTCCGGGAATCGGTGGTGATCGCTCGCCCAACGTGGGCTATTGTGGACCGCACCCCACCTGGGTCGAAGACCTCGGGTCCCCAGGTTCCACCCTACTCCTTCGCTCGGCCTCGTGACCGGTGGTCTTGCCAACGGCCCCAAGCAGAGCCAAATGGAGCCGCATCGGCCGCTCCAAAAGGGCGCCGCAGAAAAACGGGCCTGCGCTTGACGTAAGGCCGGCCAAAAGCTAGTAAAGCCGCCCTTTCCTCGGAAACGGGGACCATTCGAGTCCCTATTCACTCTCAGGTAGACATGCGTACCAACTCCGTCAAAGCGGCTGACGCCCTCGCGTCGCGCAAGTGGTGGGTCGTCGACGCAAGCGGCGTGCCACTAGGCCGCCTAGCTTCGACCGTTGCCACGGTGCTGCGCGGCAAGCACAAGCCCAGCTACACTCCTCACGTCGACACGGGCGACTTCGTCGTCGTCATCAACGCCGAGAAGGTGAAAGTGACGGGAGCGAAAGCCGATTCACTGAAGTACTATCGGCACAGCGGTCACCCCGGCTCGATGAAGGCCGAGACCTTCCGTCAGGCGGTGGCGCGCAAGCCTGCGATTCCCATCGAACACGCCGTCAAGGGAATGCTCCCCAAGAACGTGCTGGGGCGTCAAATGTTGAGCAAGCTCAAGGTTTATGCGGGTGCAGAGCATCCTCACAAGGCGCAAAAACCGGAGGTACTCGCCCCTCCCACAGGAGCATAGGAACAAGAAGCCATGTCAGAATCGCTGACTTACGCCACGGGCAAGCGCAAAACCGCTGTCGCGCGGGTCTGGCTTTCGCCGGGTTCCGGCAACATCACCATCAACGACAAATCGGCCGAGCAATACTTCGAGCGCGAGACCTCTCGCATGATCGCCCGACAGTCGTTGGAGTTGCTCGAGCTCGCAGACAAGTACGATGTCAAGGCTACCGTGGCTGGCGGTGGGCACAGTGCTCAGGCCGAGGCGATGCGCAACGGCATAGCGAAGGCGTTGGTTGCCGAGAACGCCGAACGACGCCGTCAACTCAAGCGAGCCGGTCATTTGACGCGCGACGACCGCAAGAAAGAGCGCAAGAAGTACGGTCAGCCGGGGGCACGCAAGCACTTCCAGTACTCCAAACGCTGAGCACGCCAGTTTCAGAGCCAAGATGACTGACGTGCTGAGAGTCGGCATCGTCGGTGCCGGCGGCTATACGGGTTCTGAGCTGCTGAGGCTGTGCCAAGGTCATCCGCGGCTCTCGGTCGAGTTCGTTGCAGCTCGCGACAATGCAGGCAAAGCGCTGGGCGATGTCTTGCCAAGTGTGCTGGGTGTCCCCGAGCTGGCAGGACGCTTGCTCGAAAGGTTCGAGCCCGAGCAAGCCCGAAATCTGGCAGGGCGTATCGACGTAGCGTTCACGGCGTTGCCCCACGCGGCCAGCGCCAAGGTCGCCGCAGCCTTGTGGCAGCAGGGGATTCAGGTCATCGACCTATCTGCGGACTATCGGCTGCGTGACGCGGAGGTGTACGAACGGACCTATGGCCCTCACCCGCATCCCGAACTGCTCGAGACGGCCGTGTACGGACTGGTCGAGCTGCACCGAGACGCCTTGCGTGGAGCCCGGCTGATTGCTGCGCCGGGCTGCTATCCAACCAGCGCCATTTTGCCGCTGGCTCCGCTCTTGGCAAACCAGCTGGTCGAGCTCGAGGGCATCATCATCGACGCCAAAAGCGGGGTGAGCGGGGCCGGGCGCAAGCCATTGCCCTCGACCCATTTCTCCGAATGCAGCGAAGGCCTGCGTCCCTACAAGGTGGCGGGCGCGCACCGACATACGCCTGAGATCGAGCAGGAGCTCGGTCGGCTCGCCGGGGCACCGCTCCAGGTGGTGTTCACGCCGAACCTGTGCCCGATGACGCGAGGCATTTTGGCTGTGGCCTACGCGCGCGCCAAGCCGAGCACGACGCTGGCCCAGTGCGTGGAAGCTGCGCGGCAGACGTTCGGCTCGACGCTGGTTCACGTGCTGGAAGAGGCGCTTCCCGATACGCTCTGGGTCCGGGGTAGCGCCTGCGCGCACGTCGCCTACCGGATCGACGAGCGCACCCGGACGGTGCTGGCCATGTGCACCCTCGACAACCTAGCCAAGGGTGCATCGTCGCAAGCCTTGCAGGCGCTCAACGCCGCCCGAGGTTGGGACGACGCCCTGGGCCTGCCGCGCATCGCGATGTTTCCTTGACGTTGCGCCGCGCGCCTCAAGCCACGGCGGCAACGTCCGGTTCAAAAGGGTAGAGCTCCAGCGCAACGGCTGCGGCGTGCACCGTGGACGCGATCCGGATTGCATCGTGGACCGCGTCCTCGGACAACCCCGCGCTGGTGACCACCCGTTCGTGCGCCCGCATGCACGTCTCGCAGCCGTTGATGGCGCTGGCCGCCAAACAGAAGAGCTCGAAGCTCCGCTTGTCCGTCGACGGCTTGCCCAGACGATTCATACGCAAGCGGGCAGGCTTGTCCGCATACACCGGCTTTTCGATCAGGTGGCGAAAGCGGTAGTACACGTTGTTCATGGCCATCAGCGCTGCGGCAGCCAAGGCGTCTTGGACGACAGGCTCGGCGGCCTCGTGCCCCAGCTCATGACGCGCTTCGGCGACGATGGCCGCTTGCAACGCGGCACTACGCGCCGTTGCGGCACTGGTGAGGGCCGTGCCCCAGGCCTCGGCTCGAGAAAGAGCCGTGGTCTGGAGCACCGTTTGCAGGTTGAGTTTTATATCGCGGGCTGCATCAGGCAGCCTGCTTCGCAGATTTTCGAGACTGTGCATGGTCCTGCCTTGGCTCGTCGCCGTCACGCCGCGTTGAGAGTGGGATCACCCTTGGTCCAGTTGCACGGGCAGAGCTCGTCGGTTTGCAGGGCATCCAGCACGCGCAGCACCTCGTCCACGTTTCTGCCGACCGAAAGGTCGTTGACGCTCACGTGACGAATCACGCCATCGGGATCGACGATGAACGTTGCTCGGAGAGCCACGCCATCCGTGCGGTGCAGGACGCCCAGCGCGGTGGAGAGCTCTCGCTTGATATCCGCGAGCATGGGGTACGGCAGATCCCTGAGATCGTCGTGATGCTTCCGCCAGTTCAAATGGACGAAGTGAGAATCCGTGCTCGCTCCGAGCACCTGAGCGTCTCGATCCACGAAGTCGGCGTGGCGCCGGCCAAATTCGGCTAGCTCGGTGGGACAAACGAAGGTGAAGTCCATCGGCCAGAGAAACACGACCTTCCACTTGCCTGGGTAGCTATCGTGCGTGACTTTCTGAAATTCTTTGCCAGGCTCCAGGCTCACGGCGGCCTGCAGCTCGAAATGGGGGAAACGATCGCCTACGGTTAACATGAGATACGTGAACTCCTTGTTTTGTACTGAGGTTTGCTTTCCCCGCACTCTGCCGCGGTTCAACTGATATGTCTAAGATCATTAAATTTTACAGATGATAACCACCAAATATCACAGACACCCGGCACTTTCGGCTCTGCCGGGCTTTGATAGACTGATTTTTTCGCCATGAGCTCCCCGTTCCGACTCCGAAGTGACTTCACTCCCAAAGGTGATCAACCCGCCGCCATCGAAAAGCTGTGCCAGGCGCTCGAGGCGGGCAAGCGTTTCCAAACGCTGCTCGGCATCACCGGCAGCGGTAAGACCTTCACGGTCGCAAACGTGATCCAACGTATCGGGAGACCCACGCTGATCATTGCTCCCAACAAGACCTTGGCCGCCCAACTGTACGGAGAAATGCGCGACCTGTTTCCGGACAACGCCGTCGCGTTCTTCGTTAGCTACTACGACTATTATCAACCCGAAGCCTACATCCCGAATACCGACACGTTCATCGAGAAAGACGCCATTATCAATGATCAAATCGATCGAATGCGTCACGCGGCGACTCAAGCGCTCCTTTCACGCCCCGACGTGATCATCATCGCCAGCGTCAGCTGCATATACGGCATCGGCTCCGCAGAAACCTACGAAGGTCTGCTGATCGAGATCGTCAGGGGTGAAGAGCTGCGGCGCGACAACCTTCTGCGCCGGCTGGTTGACATTCAGTACGAACGCAACGACGTCGACTTTCACCGCGGCACATTCCGTGTGCGCGGAGACGTCGTGGAGATTTTCCCCGCCTACGAAGAAAAGGTGGCCATCCGCGTCGAGTTCTTCGGTGACGAAGTGGACTCTATTTCCGAAGTGGACCCGGTGCGGGGCAAGGTTTTGAAAACGCTGGATCGCTACGCAGTGTTCCCCGGTTCACATTACGTGACGCCGCGCCAGCAACTCCAGCGCGCCATCGACAGCATTCGAACCGAAATGCGTGAGCGGCTCGAGTTTTTCGACCGAGAAGGGCGCTTTCTCGAAAAGCAACGACTCGAACAGCGCACTAGCTATGATCTAGAAATGCTGGAGCAAATGGGGTTCGTGCAAGGCATCGAAAACTACTCTCGCCACTTGTCGCAGCGCCAAGCAGGGGACCCGCCCCCGACCCTAATCGACTACTTTCCCGATGATTTTTTGCTGATTTTGGACGAATCGCACCAGACCATCCCACAGATTGGCGCCATGTACCGGGGTGACCGCTCCCGGAAAGAAACGCTCGTCGAGTATGGCTTCCGGCTACCGAGCGCCCTCGACAACCGTCCGCTCAAGTTCGAAGAATTCGAGAAGTACATGCGCCGAACGATCTTCGTGTCGGCCACACCGGGTGACTACGAGCTGAAGCACACGGAAACCGGCGTCGTCGAGCAGCTGATCCGTCCGACGGGGCTGCTCGATCCGGAGATCTTCGTTCGGCCGGTGGAAGGTCAGGTGGACGATCTCTTGAACGAAATCAGGCAACGCGTCCAACGCCAAGAGCGCGTGTTGGTCACTACGTTGACCAAGCGAATGGCCGAAGATCTCACCGAATATTATGCCGAGTTGTCGGTGCGCGTGCGCTACTTGCATTCGGACATCGACACCATGGAGCGCGTCGAAATTCTGAGAGACCTGCGCTCGGGCGAATTCGACGTGTTGATTGGGATCAACCTGCTGCGTGAAGGCCTGGATTTGCCGGAGGTCAGCCTGGTCGCCATCCTCGATGCGGACAAGGAAGGTTTTCTGAGGAGCCCGCGCTCCCTGATCCAAACGATTGGCCGCGCAGCACGCAACGAACGCGGTCAGGTCCTGATGTACGCCGACCGCATCACCGACGCCATGAAGTACGCGATCGACGAGACGAATCGCCGCCGCGCGATCCAGAGGGAGTACAACGAAGCTCACGGCATCGTGCCGGCCACGGTGCGACGAGCCATTCTCGACATCAATCCGGCCTACGGTCAAACCGACTACTACGCGGTCCCCAAAAACATTCCCGCCGGTGCGGCTGGCGGCACCAAGAAGGGCAAAGAAGGCGCGCAAAAAGCCGCAATGTCTCCCGCTGAGGATGCTTTCGAAAAGCTCGAAGCCCTGCGACAAGAAATGTTCGCGGCCGCGGAAAATCTCCAGTTCGAAACTGCCGCGCGCTTGCGCGACGAAATCAAACGCCTGCAGCAGTCCGAGGGGCTCGAGCTCGGCCCGGCGCCCCCCAAGAAAAGCGCCGCCAAAGGCGGTCCAC
>CBFGRJ010000080.1:0-23170 GCA_965651135.1 uncultured Myxococcales bacterium | reverse complement strand
TTGGCAGCCAAGCTTGCCGGGTCGGGCAGAAGCGCCTTCAAGAACTGGATCGGCACGATCGACTGGCCCTGGAACTCCACTGGGTCGATGCGCGTCATACCGACGTTTTGAAGCACTCGCAGGTGCGTCAAGTACTCCTGACCGAATGTCATCCAGAAGCGGATCCGCTTCAGACCTTTGATGTGCTTGACCAGCGACTCGAGCTCCTCGTGATACAAGAGGTACGCCGTGCGCACACCGACCTCGGGAAAGTCGAAATCCCGCTGGACGCTCATGGCCGGAATTTCTTTCCATTCGCCCCCTTCCCAATAGCGACCGGGCTGGGTGATTTCACGAATGTTGATCTCGGGATTGAAGTTCGTCGCGAATGGGTGACCGTGGTCGCCCGCATTGCAGTCGAGAATATCGATGGTGTGAATTTCGTCGAACAGCTGCTTCTGAGCGTACGCGCAGAACACGTTGGTAACGCCTGGGTCGAAACCCGAGCCCAGCAGGGCCATCAAGCCGGCTTTCTGAAATCGCTCGTGGTAGGCCCATTGCCATTTGTACTCGAACTTGGCGACGTCGGGCGGCTCGTAATTGGCGGTGTCGAGGTAAGAAACGCCCGTTTCGAGGCAAGCGTCCATGATGGCGAGGTCTTGATAGGGCAAGGCCACGTTGAGCACGAGGTCCGGTTCGAACTCGCGGATCAATGCGGCCGTCCGCGCCGGGTCGTCGGCATCCAAGGCACGCGTTTGGATGGTGCGCCCGGTGCGCTCTTTCACTGAAGCCGCAATCTGCTTGCAGCGTGACTCGGTACGACTGGCCAGCAGTATGCTTTCGAATACTTCCGGGACCTGGGCACACTTGTGCGCCACCACGCTACCAACACCGCCGGCTCCAATGATCAGTACCTTACTCAAAACATGCCTCCTCGCCGAGACGTAGTCAGCTCGATCGCCGCTGTAAAGGCGTAAGTGGCCTAGACCGGCCCAACGAGCGGCGTCAGCGCCCCGCAAGGCTGGGCGCGCGGCACCTCCGCGCCTAAGATAGCTGTTTTTCCCGCTGATCGACGGGGCGAACCGCTACAGCTCGTCGCTCGCGAGCGCGTCGGCGTAAGGGCACTGCTGGAGCTTCGCCTGCTTGGAAAGATCGCGAATAGTCTTGGAGCGCTCGCTGCTGCTCTGCACTCGCCACAAGGTCTGATGATAGATCACGTCCGGATTTTTGACGTGCTGTTGCAGGTAGTCGCTGCGCCGCTGGTCCAGGTCGAGCGGATCGGCGTCGCTAGCTGCCTCGATGTACTCATCCACATTGCACACCAGTTGCATGGCCGCCTCGAAACTTTGACCAGGAGGCTCGTTTTTTGGGGCGGTTTTCTCCGCGCTGCAGGCCACGACCGCCACCATTGCAAGCCCCATTACAAACCCCATTACATTCTGCCGAACTTTACCCATGACCGCTTCGACCCAGGGCGTGGAGCTTTCTTGGCTACAGGTGGGCAACAAGCCGTAGAGCATGATAGAGCTTGACTCCCCGCGGCGGCCACGACTGTCGACAGCCGTGGCCGAATCCGCTGGTGGACCCCATTGACCTCAGTAACTAACACCGTCGATCAGAACGACACCGGGCTGCGCCGACATGCTCGTACCGCCGGTGTCGATCTGGACGCCAATTTCGCGGACTTCGCTGGGGTCGAAGATCCCGTTGGTTTCATCGACGTAGTCGGGGTACGCAAGCTCGAAATCGATCTCGAGCCACTCGCCGATTTCCGTGATGTTGTTGAAGCTGCCCGCTGCGTACACGTAAGCCTCGCCTGACTTGGCGTAGATCTTGGCGCCGGCGGGGTTGGTCATCAGATCGGTGGGATCGCCGACACCCGATACGATCTTGACCCACACGGTAATGGTGCGCCCGGTCAGATCGAGCGGATCGGCGGTCAGATCGAGTCCAAACCCAATGTATTGGCCGGCGTCAGTGAATGGAATCTCGGCGCGCAAGGCGCCACCGGGGTTACCCTCATCCTCCGCCCAGTCGAGCTCGATGTCGCTCGGTTCGACCGGATCGACACCCTCTTTCGAAGCGGTATAGATCACCGTCCAGCCTTGCAGATCCTCGTCGAACCCGTACACCAACATGGGCTCGACCGGAGCACCGGCGCTGCCCCCGTCTCCGGTGCCGCCGGTGCCGCTGGAAGTGCTCGTTCCCCCACTGCCGCCGACACCCCCGGAGCCACCCGAGCCGTCCGAGCCGCCCGAGCTAGATGAACCACCCGTCCCACCCATTCCGGGAGGATCACCATCTCCTTTTTCACCGCACGCTGCGGCAAGCGCAACGAGCACAGCAATGGGAACGAATCGGAGCGAAGCATGCATGACGAAGACTCCTTGTTTGCTCGGCAAAGCCGAAAATTATCGATTCGAGTTTCTGTTAAGGAAGGCCGTTGACTAGCTCTTGGTAAACAGCCTCCGCAAACGCACTATTGGGCTCGGGACAGTCGTAGCTCGTGATCAGTGAATACGGATTGACTGAGCCTCTATTTTCGTTGGTTTCGGCCACGCATGGACCGTAGGCATTCCAGGACCAAGCCAGATAGCCGAGCTGATGCTGCTCGAGCCAACCCATCAAGGTTGAAACGAACGTGCCTTCGCAGTCGTTCTGCCCGAGCTCGGTCACCACAATCGGGTATTGCTCGGCAACCTCGCGCGGCGCTCCGATCCAGCAAGCCTCGTTCGCGCAGTGGTTGTAGTTGTACACGTGCCAGGCGGGAGCCAGGTTATCGATGGGATCATCGGGCTTGAACTCGAGCCACCTGGAAAGCCCATTGGAGTATTGCACGCCTCCGAGCAGTAACAGATGCTCGGAGCCCGTGGAGCGGATGGCATCGACCAGCGCCTGCATCCCCACGGCCTCGTATGTCTCGCTGCTCCCCCAACCGAGAAACTCGGTACAACCGTCACGCCAACAGGCCCACGCCGCATCATCGCTTTGGTTGCGATTCGGAAAAGGCTCGTTGTACGGCTCGAAGATGACGCCGTCGTTACCTTTGAAGGTTTCGGCGACATCAGCCCAGAAGGTCTCCGTGTGATCGGCATTCGGCATCGGGTAGAGCTCGGTCGGTAGACGGTCACCGGGTGCAGCCCAATGCAGGTCTAAAATGGGGATCAGGCCGTATCGCTGTAGCAATTCGACGTAGGACTCGACGGCGGCCTTGTAGGGTTCGCCAGCATTGAAGTCGGGAGTACCGTTGATCCCGAGCCAACACGCTTCGTTGAGTGGGACGCGCACGGCATTGATGTTCCAGCGCGCCATGGCCCGCACGGATTCTTCGTCGCTGGGCCCATCGAAGAAGCCACGGCCCTTGGTGCATTGGTACTCGCTGCCAGACCGGTTCACGCCTCGCAGCATCACGTGTTGCCCCTCGGAGTCCTCGATGGTGTTGGCGACGACGCGAAAGCCGCTCCTGGTCCTAACAGGTACACTGCTTCTTGGGTCGAACGCTTCAGGACAGGCGCCGCTGTCGGCTCCCCCCTCGCCTCCTCCTCCGTCGCTGGACACGGGCAGCGCTGGGCCCGCTTCCCACTCGCTGCAACCGACGCACGCGAGTAGCGGAAGGGTCAACCAGCCGTGGAAGGGAGCGAGATGCATCCGTCAGTCTTTCTCGCGGAACAGCGAAATGTCGTCGATCCAGAAATCACTATTGCCGGCGTCGATGACTATTTGCATCCGATAGATCTCGTCGGTGTTCAGGTGCCCCAAGGGCGAGACCACACCGAAACCCCGCTGGTCCATGTCTTCGAAGCGTGCCGGAACGAAGGTCCACTCCTCGGTGAGAGTGATCGCTGTCCCGAAGTTGTCGCATTTCTCGCTGTCGAAGATCGGTTCCGTAGCCGTCGCGGGATCGGCTGCGTTGCAATAATGCGGATCGGACTGAGGGAGCCCGCCGTTCGAGTAGCGATCCACCATCTGCACGATAATGGCTGGTACGCCGCCACTCGCGCCCCGCTTCACCCAGAACGCTATACCGTCCCAATCGCTGGCATCCAGAGTCGAGACACTGGAGAAATCGATGTCGAATGATGCGCCCCAGCCGGTTCGGCCATCGGAACCGACGCACATGCCGACATTCTCGGTGACCACGTGCAGGGCGCTGCCCTCCTCTCCACAGCGGCCTTCGCCGATCGGTTGCCCGTCAGGTGCGGCCCCGCCCGCGCGAGGTTGTGAGAAGGCCACCTCGTCGCGATCGACGAGTAGCTCGATGCAGTCGTCGCCCATGGGGTCACCCGTGGTGGGATTCGCCGGACTTCTGGCCTTGTCGTAGTTGAAGTAGAAACTGCAGGGCACCTCGGGATTGCAGTAGGCCCTGGGCGAAATACCGTTGCTCACCTCCCGCGGCTCGAAATCGACGATGCTGAGAAACTCGTATGCCTCCGCGGCCTTGCAGTGATCGAACTTCTGCCGCTTCGGCAGCGGTTCGTTGCTCGGCCGCCCCTCGTCCGCCCCACCACATCCAGCGGCGAGTTGACCCAGCAAAACGATGAAAGCCAGAGCGCTGCGCATGCTCACCACCACATGTTGACGTTCATGGAGAAGGTGTCTTCGTCGGGGTGGATCGACAGGTCTTCGCGCGGAGGGTAGCCCGATTTGACGGCGACGCCGGAGCCGTACATCCAGCGGGAATACTGCAGGGTAACCTGATCTTGGCTGTTGTAGTCGGTGCGCAAGATGATGCGGGGGGAGATCACGGCGAAGGTCCTGGTGTCGTCGTCCAGGTCATCGAGCACGCGATCGTAGCGGCCGGAGAACGCGAGCCACGACAAGGCGCTGTAGGTGAGCTCGGCGCCGTATTTCAACTTGCCCACGCCGTCGTAGGCCGCATCGTCGCTGCCGACGTTCGTGTAGATGCTGAACAAGCTCGCAACGAGGTCGGGGCCGTAACCCGAGAAGGGCTCGGGATGGCGCACGATTTCACCGATGCTGACGTCGTATTGTCCGCCGAGCGTCATCAGGCTGCCGTTGCCACCCGAGTCGGGACCGAAGTACTCCTGCATCAAGCCCGGGCCGCCGGGAGCATTCAGCACGCGGATGACGGGGGAAACGGAGCGAGCATGGCTGGCCTTGGTGTACGCGGTGGCCAAGTAAAGCCGCCCGAAGCGCTGAAGCTGAGCTCCCACGTCGGCGCCGAACACCCAAATGCTGCCATCGGGCAACGTCGGAGCCACACGATCGTCCCGCGTGAAGGCATGCACGTAGTGCACTCCAAGCTGACCCGCACTTGTATGCGCGAGCCCTAGGTGACCGTGGTGACCGAAGCTGGTACCGACGTTGGGGTCGGCAAAGTCGTTCCACCCGGCGGACTCGACGCCGAGCTGAGCGCGGTCGAACTGGCCCATGATGCCCTGCTCGCCCAAAAACTTCAGCTCCGAGGCGACCGGCACCCGCGCGCGCGCCGTATAGCCGACACCGCCGACGCGGGCGATGATCGGCGTATCGTAGCGGCCGAGGTCATACTCCCCCATGGCGCCGTAGCGATTGGCGAAGCCTCCCACGTCGATCTCCAGGTCCATGCCGAGCCCTGGCTTGAAGGTGACGAATGCATCGTTGATGCCGAGGTGGTCGGGCGGGTAATAGTAGCCCGATGCGTTGCTCACGGTCTTGGCAGCGATGATGACCGTGGCGACTGCGTCTCGATTGCCATACGAGAAGTTGAGTTGGACCCACGGCTGCGGCATCACGCCCGTGTGCTCGAAACGCTCGTACTCGTCGGGCACCAGCGGCGGGCCGTGAAACACGGTCTTGTACTGCGTCGAGTACGGGTCCTCGCGTTGGTTGACCCCCATGCGGAATGGAACCGCCAGGTAGCCGTGAAAATCGAAGCGCCAGTCGCCTGGGCTCACGGGCGCCGCGCTGAACGACGGCGCCAAACGACCGGGCGGCGCGCCCACTTCGGGCACGCCTACGCCGAGGCCGAGCCAGCGCTCTTGGCTGGCGGCCTCGTCTGCCTGAATGGTCTCGGGTTCGGGCGCCGCCGCTACGACAGGCACAGCGGGTTCGAGCGCAGGGGGCGCTGGTTCGGGCGGAGGCTCGGGTTCGGGCGGAGGCTCGGGCTCGGGCTTCGCTACCGGCGGCGTCGCGTCGACAGCTTGGGGCGGAGCTGGAGTTTCGGGCACCGGCTGAGAAGCACCGGGCAGCTCTGGCGGAGCTTGATCCGCTGGGGGCTTCGGTTCGCCCGGCACCTGATCCACGGGAGGCGGGGCCGGCGGCTGGTCTTGGGCTGCGGCCGCGCTGCTCCAAGCCAAAGCTATGATCGTGGCAATAGTACTGTGCTTCATCGTCACCACCAGAGAGTTCCGTAAAGGGCAACCAGGTGCTGGTCTGGTTCGTCCGTAACGCTGCTCACCTGGCCGCCGGCGTTGAGCGTGACCAAGTGGAAGTTGGGTCGATACATGTACCTCGAGTACTGCAGCGTCAGCGCCTCGCGAGCTTGCCAGTCGCTGCGGAACACCGCCTTCGCGGTCAAAACCGTGAAGGTGTTGTCGTTTTGATTGGGGTAGAGCGCGACCTCGGGTTGATTCATGTAGGGAATGGCGCGATCGAAGCGACCCGCCAGAGCCAACCAGGGCAGCATCGAGTAGACCCCCTCGGCGCCGAACTTGAGCTTGTCTTCGCCGTCGCGCGCCGGATCGTCGGCGTTGACGTGACCGTACAGGCCAAACAGGCTGAGCAACAGATCGGGACCCTCGCCCCAGAAATCGCCCGGATACCGCAGGAGGGTACCCAGGCTGACGTTGTATTCGAGCCCCGCCAGCCACAAATCGCCGCGCCCGTAGTCGTTGTTGCGCCCGAAGTAGCGATCCATCAGATCGCGCCCTCCCCCCGCGTTCAAAATCTGCACGACACCGCTGAGCGTGCGCACGTGCTCGACCTTGGTGCGCGACGCGCCGAGCACCAGATAGCCGAAGCGCTGCAGGTTCAGGTGCACGTCGGCACCCAGAATGGTCATGGATGCGTCAGCGTGATCCAGATGCGGATACGTCTCGAGCGTGCCACCGTCGTAGTCGTCGTAGCCCGCTCGCAGATTGCCGAGCGGCACGTTGTCCCCCGTGTCGTCACGCGCCACCGCAGAGACATAGTGGAGCGCCGGCCGCACACGCCCCTGGTAGTCGAACCCTGCATGCAGGTGATTGACGAAAGTCTGACCTTCCCAGGGTTTGAGCCAGTTGTGACTGGGGCCCGTCGGTGCTTCCGCGGGGGGTCTGCCCAGGTTCGTCTTGATACCATGCTCGAGGAACACCTTCACTGGGCCAGCCGGCATGGCAGCGGTGAGGGTCTCGCCCACGCCCGCTATGGTCGCGATGACCGGGGCGCCGTATTGTCCAGTGCTGTATTGCGCCATCGCCCCATAGCGATCCTCGTAGACGCCAACCTTCCACGTCAGCTCGACCGGGTCGAGGCTGCGAGGCGTATAGGTGACGTAAGCGTCGCGAATCCACAGCTGGGCGTTGCCCAAAAACGAGCCTGCCGCCTGCCCCGATTCGGCGAGCGACCACGCTCCCAGCGACACCAGCGCTTGCACGCTCGGCCGCGAATAGATGAACCGAAGCTCGGCCCACGTGTAAGGAACGTTGTTCGTGTTTTCGAACACGTTGCCGCGTGGCACCAGCGGATCACCGTGCCATGTGGTCTGGTACTGATCGGCAGTGGCGTTCTTTCGCTTCCCGTAACTAGCGCGCGCTCCGGCCTGCACATAGCCTTGAAAGTCGAGCTTGGCTCCCTCGGCGGGCTGCAGCGGCGCGCCGAACGCAGGCGTAATGGCACCCGGCAAGATCGACTGTTGGCCCGGAGCGTGTGGCGACAGCCCCAGGCCCATGTCCGCCCGATGACCGGGGACGTAGCCGGGTGGCGGCATCTTGTCCTCTTCGGCCGGCTCCATGCTGGTTTCGGCTGGAGCCTGCTGGGCCCAAGCTTGCATGGGGTGCCCCGCGAGCGCCAAAAGACCGAACGCGATCGAACAGCTCATGAGCGGGCGCAGGACCATCAGCGTATGCTCCGGTAAAAAGCGATGTCATCGATCCAGATGTCCCAGACACCGCGCCCATACTCCACACCCACGCTGAGAAGCTCGCTCGTGTCGAGCCCTGGTGAGCTCAAGCCCCAGCCGCCTTGCTGCATCTCGTCGAAGGGCAGAAAGAACGGTTGGAAGTCCGTGTCGAGGCTGATGTACGTGCCAAACTTGTCGCAGCCATCGGACGTGTCGTTTTGGTCGGTATACGGGTTGCAGACACACGCGGCTTCGTCCGTGCGCACATCCGAAAATCGCACGCGCACGTTCGTGAAACTGCCCGGCGCCTTGCGCGCCCAGACGACCACGCCATCCCAATCGCTGAAGTCCAGCGCTGCCCTGCAACCCTTGAGCGGCGGAGAGGGCGGCTCGGCTGTCGAACAGGGCCCGGTCTCGGGAGGCCCACCGCGGTACGGGCACAGTGTCTCGGGGTCGTCCGCGTCAGGCTTGAGACAGCCCACTTTCGCAAAGTTTTTGCCGATCTTGCCACCGTCTCGCGACAAGAAGCCGGTTCGAATGTGGACGGCGCGCTGGCTCGCGAGATCAGCCACGCGCTCACAACGCCCGCGAGGCGTGCTGGGGTCGTTGCAGATCATCGCGGGGTTGTCCGAGTCGTAGCCAACACAGCGGCCTCCCGGAACCTCGCTGGTCGGAAAAGGGTCTGTCTGCGGCAAGGGGCTTTGAAGCGCGGTGCGATCGTTGTCGACGTACCAACCGGTGCGCGACGAGCCGGGCTCGAAGTCGTCGATCATGTAGAGCTCGAGTCCGTCGAGCGCCGCGCAGTCGGCGGGTCCACTGCCGGGGTCGGGCGTGTCGCTCACGCTCCTAATCTCACCGCACGCCGCTGGCTCCGGCCGTGGCCCGGCGTTCTCACCGCCGCAACCGCCAACCAGGCACACCGACGTCGCCCCAAGGGCAAGCATGGCTCGTACGGCTGCGCGTGCTCTCATGGCACCTTCTCCACACCGCACACGAAAGCGACATCGTCGATCCAAATGTCGAACGCCTTGTCTTGCGAGCTGAACTCCCACTCGAGCCCTACCAGCTCGTCCGTCGCGATCTGCGGCTTGCGATCGCCCCAGTTCGGCTTTTGCAGCATCCAGTCGAACAGCACCGTGTACCGGGCCCACTCGTCGGTCAGCCCGATCTCGATACCGAAGTCGTTGTAGCACTCGGTGCACCAGCCACCGCTGGGAGAGGTGTAGGCATCGGGCACCTCGAAGCGAATCTTCCCCGGCCCCTTCGCCCAGAAGCTGATTCCCTCGTAGCGTGAGGCATCGTAGCTGCCGTGCTCGGCAAGCCGAAAGCCCAGCCCCGCATAGGGATAGACTTGGGGGGCGCTCGGCGCGAGCTGCCCCGACATATGCGCGGCGTGTTTCGAGCCGGCTCGCCCGGGCGCATCGGGCATGAATTGCTGAGGCGACATTTTGCTGCCGTGCTGATCGACCATGCTGTACCAGTAGCCACCCCGACCCTCGCGCTCGAGCGACCGGGTGTCGCCATCTTCGAGATCTTCGATGAGGCCTTGGTCGCCGCACGGAACGGGCGCGGTCTCACGCGTTTTCGCGGACCACCCCGTCTGAGACGCAGGCGTGGTGATGCAGCCCCCGAGCCAAAGCCCGAAGCCCAAGGGTATGAGACGGAACGGTGCGCTCATAGGCCCCAAAATCCAGGTTCGAGGGCAGCCACCTGATCGGCAGCACGGCCGCGCACGCGCACGAAAGGCGAACGACTCGGCCCGCTTGGTCCAGCTGCTTGGCAGGCGGGCGCGTTCGAGTACTGCTTCGCATAGCCGAACAGCAACTCACCGGTCGGGCTGTCGCGCCAGAACGCAAAATGGTCGTAGTCGGGGTAGCGAGGCTTGTCGTTGTCTTTGCCCGCGAGCATCCACACCAAGGCCCCATTACCCCCGCGCCGGAGCATGATGTCGTTCCAGCGGATGTACGTCGCCTTGCGCTCCTCCCAACCTCTGGTGATCGGACCTAGGTTGCCTCGAGCGCGCGCCACCTTGATGCCGTACTCTTCCAAGATGGTCGGCTTACCGAGCTCTCTCGCCACCTTCAGGTGATCGACGATCCACTGGTCACCCCATTCGAGCGTGGTGCCCCAATCTTCCGGGTACAGATGAAAGGTGCCGAAATCGACGTTGGGCAAGGCGGTGAGCGCCCGGTGGTCGACTCCGTCATTGGCCTCGTACGCCCAGTGAGCCCCGCCCCCATTCAAGAACCCCTCGTCACCGACCGAAAGCATGTGGTTGGGATCGAGCGACTTGATGAACGCCGACATTTCGTCGGCCCAGCCGGTAATGGTGCTCGTGTCGCAACCCTGCTTGTTGTCACGCCCAGCGGCGGCGATACAACGAGGCTCGTTGGCGAGCTCCCAAGAGAAAATGGTCGGGTCGTCGCGGTAGAGCCTGCCGTTGATGGTGTTGGTGCGCGTGATGACGTGCTCCACCCAGGTCTTGTACGCCTGCTTGATTCGGGGATCGGTGTAGAATTCGTGATGATACTGCTTACCGAACCACACCACGTACTGGTCCATGCCACCAAAGTGGTGCCAGTTGTTGACCATCACCAAGATCAACTTGATGTCGTGCCGCGCCGCACTGTCGAGCACGTAGTCGAGACGTGGTAGCCCGTTCTCTTTTTGGTTGATGACTACGTCTTGTTTGGCTGGGTCCCAGAACTGCAGATAAACCCCTTCTTTGTGACCCTCGGCATCCACGTGCGGCACCGAACCGTCGAGCGACCCCATGTCGAGCATTGCCCAGACGCGCATCACCTTGAAGTCCATCTTCTGTGCGTTGGCGAACAAGTCGTCGACCACGTCCCGCGGCTTGAAGATGGGGTAGTAATTGTTCGACCCCGCGAAGCAGAAGGGCTCGCCTTCGAGCTCGAAATTGGCGGGCGGATTGATGGTCACATCCAGTGTCGACTGCGCGTGACGATCGGGCGTCTTCAAGCAACCGAACGTGAGCAGCGCGGGGGCAAAAACCCCCAGGCTAGCGCGCTGGAGATCCTTGAGCGAAAACTTCTCCAACATGAACAATGGTCGCGGACTGAGAGGGGCTCGAGGGTTGGGTGAAAACTGGGTCGCGGTGTGATGCACGGCGCCCGGGCTCTGGCCGTGCGTCAAAGCGTGGCAACCCTTCCGCCAGACGGAATCAGGACAAGGCGCTGACTAAAACGTTTTAGTTTTTGGGTCAAGCCGACATCGCGCGCACTGGTGCTAAGATTTTACGGTGCTCAGAGCCTCGAATGACCCCTCGGGTGCCGCATGACCGAAACCCTCGACCGCGTCCCCGCCCATTTGCGCAAGTACGTCGTCGAACAGGACTACGAGCGCTACACGGCAGTCGACCAGGCCGTCTGGAGGTTCGTCCTCTTACAGATGTACGCAAAATTGCAGCGTACAGCGCACCCCGCCTACGCGCACGGTTTGAACGCCACGGGCATTTCGGTCGAAAAAATCCCCGCCCTGAGTGAGATGGACCAATGTCTGAGCCGCTTTGGCTGGGGAGCCATCGGAGTGGACGGTTTTATTCCCCCACGAGCGTTCACCGAGTTCCAAGCGCTGGGCATTCTGCCGATTTGTGCAGAAATCCGTAGCGCCGATCACTTGGTGTACACGCCTGCACCCGACATCATCCACGAAGCTGCCGGACACGCTCCGATTCTGGTCGACCCAAAGTACGCCGCGTACCTCGAGCGCATCGGCGAGGTCGGTGCGAAAGCCTTTAGCGTGCCCGAAGACAACGCTGTCTACGATGCCATCTTCACGCTTTCGGAAGTCAAGGAACGACCTGGCGCTTCCCAAAATGAGATTCGAGCAGCGGAGAGGCGCCTCGAGCAAGCAGAACGGCAGGTGAATACCGTTTCCGAGGCCACCCGCGTGTCCCGCCTCTATTGGTGGACGGCCGAATACGGCCTGATCGGCACTCCGAATGACTACAAGCTCTACGGAGCGGGCCTGCTTTCATCGCTGGGTGAAAGCCACAGCTGTCATCACCCTTCGGTGAAGAAGCTGCCTCTCACGGCGGACTGCATCCACGTGAGCTACGACATCACGCGAACGCAACCGCAGCTCTTCGTAGCGGAAGACTTCGACCACCTCGGTGACGTGCTCACCGAAGTCGAGGCCTCTCTGGCGGCACAGCGCGGTGGGCGCTCGGCGCTGCTCGAAGCGGCGAAAAGCGCCGAGCTTTGCACGCTGATGCTCGACAACTCGCTCTCGGTGATTGGCTCGGTCAGCCAAGCCGTGACCCCGGCAAGTGACCAGCTCATGCTCGCGAGCTTTCACGGGCGAACCGCACTCTCGGGTTCCGGTCCGCTCATCGAGCTGGCGCCCGAAGCGCTCTGGGTGTTGATGGGAGCCGATGCCGGTGGCTGCTCGCTTGCCGGCTACAGCGATTCGACTCGGCAGCTCGACCTCGGCGAGCCATTGGCTTTGGCAGATGACCTGACTCTCTTCGCAAAGCCAACCGGCACGCGCTGGCTGGACAACCAGCAGGGGTATTGCTGCGAACAGTTGGTACTGCGGCGCGGAGACACGGTTTTAGCCACCGCAGAGCGTGCCCTCCTACTCTTTGCCGGTCGACTGCTGGGCGCCCGAGCCGGCGCCGCCGACAGCAACTACTACGAAGCCACCGGGTTCAGCCACGAACGCGCCCCGAAGCCGCGCACATTCCCAGCCTCGGAGCAGGCCATGATCGAGCTGTACAAAAGGGCGCTGGCAGCCCACGCCAGCCCTTCGACGAGCGACATGGTCGATTCGTTCGAACGCATCCACGAGGTGCTCGGACGCGACTTCGAGCACGATTGGCTCTTGCGCTGGAACATGCTCGAAAGCCTGGTCAAACGCCAACACCGCGGGCCCTTGGCAGACCGACTGGCTGAAGAGCTGACCCAGCTAGAAGCTCACTACGAGGGCAAGCAACCCATCGCTTCGGGGCTCGCCTATTTGGATTCGGTGTGGAACAAACCACCGGACAGCTAGTCAGCCACCGAACCTCTTTGCCACGCCCAGAAGGTCCACGCCGGTGGCCGAGCGGATCTGCTCGGTGGCGCCAATGGCTTTGCGCGCGAGCTCCGAACCGGACGAATCCGCGGTGGGCAAAACACTCATCTTGCCCACTTTGAGCGGGTGATGGGCACCTGCCACGTGGGACAACATCGGCAGCAGATTTTGCAGAGCCAACACCTCACGCGCTCCTCGACCGCCCACGCGATAGGCGGCGACCAATTGCTTGAGGCTCTCCGCTTCCGCGCGACCGCGCTCGAGTGTTTCGGCGGCCTCGCCTCGAGCGGCTTCTTCTGCGGCTCGCTGTTTCGCGAGCGCCGGCTGCACGACCTCCGCATCGAGGCGGCGCTTCTCTCTCGGCGCACGCGCCTTTTGTCGCTCGATCTCGGCGCGAAGCTGAGCGATCTCGGCGCGCACCTGGCCTTGAGCCTCGTTGATGAGCGCCTCGCGCCGGCTTTTTGCGTCGGCAATGCGCTTGTGCGTCTCTTCTCGCGCCACGGTGAGATCAGCCTCGATGGCGGCGATCTCGGCGGCGGCCCAGTTCTTTGCTTGCTGAACTCGAGCATCGGCCTGCGCGGCAGCCTCCGCCGTCGCTTGCTCCATATTCAGCTTGGCTCCCAGAATACGACCGATGCTCGACAAGTAGTTCACCTCGTCGGTCACGTTCTGGATCTTCAGGGTATCGAGCACGAGACCCATGCGGCTCATGTCGTGCTCGGCTTCTTCGAGCAGCGTATGAGCGAAGCGCATCTTGTCCTCGTTGACTTCCTCCGGCGTCAAGCTGGCGAGCACGCCTCGCAAGTTGCCTTCCAGCGTTTCTTTGGCCACATGGTAGATCTCCTCCCGGCTCCGCCCCAAAAAGCGTTCGACGGCGTTGGAGAGCAGGGGTTCTTCGCCAGGCAGCTTGATGTTGGCTACCCCCTGGATCGTCAGGGGAATCCCGCCTTTCGAGAAGGCGCCGGTCACGTGCACCATCACGGTGAACATGCTGAGGTCCATCTTGTCGACCCGCTCGATGATGGGCCTTCTGAGCGATCGCCCACCACGCACGAAACGGTAGCCAACCATGCGATCGCCGACCCTACGCGTCGTTCCGCTGAAGATCAGCGCCTCGTTGGGGGAGCAAACCTTCAGCAGCTTTTGCACCATCAACAGGACGACGAAGATGATGAAAGCGCCGACGACGGCGAGTACTACGATGACGCCTCCGGCTTCCATCATGATCGCCCCCCATTCGCTTGGGTCTGCATCAGGCCCGTCATGTCGACGCCAATCGCGCGTCCGGTTTCGTTGAGGACTTCCGCCACGGCTGCGGGGAAGCTCGCCACCGCACCGGTGAAGCTGCTGCCATCACCGCCGTCCACCACGGAGAGCTCTCCAATTTCGGCGCGGGTCACGCGAGCCACCGCCGCCTCCACGAATTCCCTCAAGTGCTGCAGAATGTACAGGTCGCGTCCGTCGCTCCCTGCCTCCTTCCATTCTTCGGCCACCATCCTGAGCGCCTCCGCTGCGGCTAGGCCGCTCTGGACTACGGGAGCCGCACGGGAACGCGCATCCGCTTCGGCCGCGAGCCGTTGAGCCTCGGCGGGCAAGTACACGTCGCATTCGAGCCTGAGCTTCTCGACCTCCGCATGCAGCGCCATCAGCTCCTGCTCGGCCTCTGCGCGCGCCGTTTCGGCGGCTACCTCGGCTTCGTTTTCGATGGCTTTGGCGGTCGCCTCGAGCTTGGCCAGCTCCGCGCGCAGCTCGTTGCGCTTGGTGATTACGGCCGCTTCTGCTTGCTTTTGAGCGGACTCGGCACGCTGGCGAGCTTCTGCCTGGGCTTCGGCGATCACCTGCTTGGCCTCGTTCTCGGCATTTTGAGCATCGCGAATCATGCGTGCGATACGCGCGCGCCCCAGGTTCTTCAGATAGCCTTGCTCATCGCCCACGCTCTGGACCTTGAGCACATCGAGCTCCAGCCCCAGCTTGTCGAAGTCGTCCTTGGCGAATTTGGCCAACGTATCGGCGAACTTGAGCCGATCTTCGTTGGTTTCTTCCGGGGTCAGCTCGGCCACCACTTCACGCAGCACGCCCTCGAGGGTCTGCTGTGCAATCACCGCAATCTGGCGTTGACCCATCGACAAGAGGCGCACGATGGCATTGCGCACGAAGGCTGGATCGGTGGTCACCTTCACGTTGGCGATAGCGTGGACGGTCAACGGAATGCCGCCCTTGGAATACGCGTTCTGCACCTCCACCATGACCGGAATCAGTCGTGTATCCATGCGGTCGACGGTCTCGAGCAGCGGGATGCGAATGCCCCGCCCCCCATGCAGAACCTTGTAGCCAGTCGTCGATCCATCGGCGAGCTTGTGGCTGCGACCGCTGATCACCAAAATCTCGTTCGGCTTGCAGATCTGCAGGACCTTGCTGATGACGAAGGCCACGAATGCCAGCGCCACGACCACCCCGAATGCCGCCAGCAACAGCAGCATCGCAGAGTCGGTCGAGCTCCCCAGATCGGGCTCAATCTGAATGTCCATAGCCCCCGAGAATACGCTGCCGGTCCTCTCACGGCGCCCCAAATCGACCAGCTCGGCCTCACCAGCGCCTGTCGGCAATTCCACTAGCCCTTGAATTGACAAGCGCGGCCGGCCGTAACAGGTATGAGTCACCTGTCATTCTCGAGAAAGCACCTGTCATTCTCGCGGCAGGAAGTCGGGGGGTGCTTTCGAGACGTGGGCCTGACCATCGCGCATTTCTTCGATCAGGACCAACTCGCCCTCGGCGATGTCCGACTCGTCGGTCGTCGCCAAGAGGTCCAGCGTGTGCCCCTTGAGCTGAATGCGCACCTTGCCACGCCCCTGCTTGCCGACACGGATCAAAACCTTTCCCACATGGCCCACTGCGTCGGCATCGGAACTGCCGGACGTGACCGCCTGCCGGTTCAAGACACGAAACACCCACGATGCCAGAGTGCCGGACCCAAGCCCCATGGCCACCGCCATGACCAGCGTAAATAGCGGCGACGCGAGCTGCAAATAATGCAGTGCGCTGCCGACCATACCGAAAGCCAGGAATGCGAAGATCCAAAACCTGAGCGACAAGAATATGGGCAAAAATCCAGCGTCGACTTCGTGGGACCCCTGCCCGGCGTCCGCGTCGAGATCGTGGTCCATGTCCGGGCCGACCTCGGCTCCTGCGTCCGTGTCGACCTCCGCGTCGCCATCCCCACCCATGAACAGCTGGACCACGATGGTGCCGAGGCCGATGATGAGCGCCGAGAGGTACAAGATGCCCACAGAGTCATCGTAGCGCAAAGGCGGCACAAAGGGCGCCAACAAAGCCCTGGACCAACAAAACAGGCTGCATACCCAGCGGGTTGAGTTAGCGTTTGGACATGCCGGACAACCCAGCCCTTTCGCTACGCCAACGCCCCCGCAGAAACCGGCGGACGGATGCCATGCGCGCGTTGGTTCGTGAAACCAGCTTGTCGGCCGCAAACCTGGTGTGGCCGGTCTTCGTCCAGGAGGGCGAAGACGGCGAAACCCCTATTGCATCGATGCCGGGTCAGGCCCGGTTCGGGGTGCGCAAGCTGGTCGAGCGAGCAGCCAGGGCCTATGACCTGGGAGTGCGCGCCGTCGCACTGTTCCCTGCCTTGGCCGAGAATCTGAAAGATCCGCGTGGTACGGAGAGTACCAACGAAAGTGGCTTGTTGCAGCGCTCGGTGCGAGCGCTCAAGCGGGAGCTGCCCGAGCTGCTCGTGATCACCGACGTGGCTCTAGACCCCTACTCGTCGGACGGACACGACGGAGTGGTCATCGACGGGGTGATCGACAACGACGTGACCGTGCCGCTTTTGGCCCGCATGGCCGTTTCGCAAGCGCGCGCCGGGGCGGACGTGGTCGCTCCTAGCGACATGATGGACGGCCGCATCGGTGCCATTCGCCAGGCGCTGGATGACGCCGGATTCAGCCATGTGGCCATTTGTAGCTATTGCACTAAATACGCTTCGGCGTTCTACGGCCCCTTTCGAGAAGCCCTCGATTCGGCGCCGAAGAGCGGCGACAAAAAAACCTACCAAATGGATCCAGCCAATCGCCGCGAGTGCCTGCGTGAAATCAGAAGCGACGAGGCGGAAGGCGCGGATTGGCTAATGGTCAAACCAGGCTTGCCCTATGCGGATATCGTGAGCTTCGTGCGGGAGCACACCGCCTTGCCCGTCGCCGCCTATCACGTGAGCGGCGAATTCGCGATGCTCAAGGCGGCAGCCGAACGAGGCTGGATCGACTACGATAAAGCCCTGCTGGAAAGCCTTCTCTGCCTCCGCCGTGCGGGGGCCGACATCATCTTCACCTACGCGGCGGTAGAAGCCGCGGAGCTCCTCAAAAAGCCCTGACCCTATGCTGCGTTTTCTCTGCGTCTCGGACATTCACGGCCACGCCCAAGCGCTGCGGGCGGTCTTGCAGGAGGCCGATGGTCTCGGTTGGGATCAACTGATCGCTTGCGGTGATCTGCTGTTTCCCGGCCCAGAACCGCTGGGTGTTTGGGAGCTTCTTCAAAAGCACCACGCGGTCTGCATCCAAGGCATCGGAGACCGCGCGCTGGCCCGCATCGATCCAGGCAAGCTCGTGCCCATCGACGAAGCCCAAAGAAAGCGAGCCGAACGCTTGCGGGCGATTCGTTCGGAGCTTGGAGACTTGATCTTGGCACGCTTGGCCAAGCTTCCCCCCATCGTTCGGCTGCCACTCGAGTCGGGACAAATGATGGTCGTCGTGCACGGCAGTCCCAAAGATCCCAGCGAATGCCTCACGGAAGACATGAGTGACGAGGAACTGCTCGCCATGCTGGGCGATGAAGCGGCCGACCTAGTCGTGTGCGGCGGCAGTCACCTACCCTTCGACCGAGTGCTCGACGACGTCCGCATCGTCAACGTTGGCTCCGTCGGCGAAGCACCGGGCGGCGGCTACGCCACCGCGTGCATCATCGAAACCGCACAGGTGGGCTTCAAGGTGTCGCCCCTGACCGTCCAGCTGTAAGCCCCGGAGCGCAAAGCCGCCCACATGCGGCGATAGGTCTGCCTCACACAGACAGATTGGCCACACGGTCGCCCCATGCCTTGTCTCGACGTGTTCGGGTGGATCGTTGGCATCGTCCTTGCCCCTATCCGCCAAAGGAGTCCGGACCCCTATGACGAACCCAGCGGCGGCGCTCAGTGTCGTGTTACTCATGGTAGCGGGCTGTGGCATCCCCCACGATCCCCGAGGCACCTTGGAGCGCGCCAAGGGGGGTAAACTCCTCGTCGGCGCAACAGCGAGCGCCCCGTGGGTGAGCTTCCGAAACGACGAGCCAGAAGGCATCGAGGTCGACCTCGTACGGGGTCTTGCTCACGAGCTCGGTGCGACGGTTCACTGGCGACGGGGATCGGAAACCGAGCTGCTGGAATCCGTCGAACGCGGCGAGCTGCCCCTGGTCATCGGTGGACTCAAGGCATCCACGCCCTGGTCTCGGCAAGTAGCTCTCACGCAGCCCTATTTCGAAACCCCAAACGGGTATCAACACGTGATGGCCGTTCCCCAAGGTGAGAACCGCTGGCTACTGGAGCTCGAACGCTACTTGCAAGCACAACGCGAGAGCGTTCGTGTGCGCTATCGCGCGGAGACAAAGCCGTGAGACTGAGCTCGTCTTTCGAGTTCCCGCGCCAGCAAGCGCGCACACTGGCAAAAGCCAGGCGACGAGAGTCGTACACGCTGGCTTACCTCGCATCCGTCATCCTCGTGATGTACCTGACCATGGGCTCCTCGCAGGCCATGAAGACCGCCTGGGTCGAAGACGTTCTCAGCATGGTCCCACCGATCGTCTTTTTGATAGCCCAGCGCGTTGCCATGCGAAAGCCCACGACGCGCTTTCCATTCGGCTATCACCGTGCCATGGCGATCGCGTTTCTCTGCGCCGCCCTTGCCCTGACCGCCGTCGGCGGATGGCTGCTGGTCGATGCCACGGTAAAGCTACTGAAAGCCGAACACGCGACGATAGGCGGCCTCACACTATTCGGCACGACCTTTTGGCAAGGCTGGCTGATGTTGCCGGCACTGGCGTGGAGCGCGGTGCCCGCCTTTTTCTTTGGTCGTTCCAAGATACCGCTGGCACGTGACCTACATGACAAGGTTCTGTACACCGATGCTCAGATGAACAAAGCCGATTGGATGACGGCAAGCGCTGCCATGGCAGGCGTCGTGGGTGTCGGCATGGGCGTTTGGTGGGCCGACGCGGGCGCGGCCGCCCTCATTTCGTTGAGCGTGCTGCATGATGGCGTGGGCAACCTGCGCCAGGTTGTCTACGACTTGATGGATGGCGCACCGAAGACGGTCGATCGTTCGGAGGACCACCCGCTACCCAAACAGGTCGAGACATTGCTTCGAAGCGTGCCGTGGATTGAAGCAGCAGAAGTCCGCATGCGTGAAGAGGGACACGTCTTCTTCGGAGAAGCGTTCGTCGTCCCCTCCGACGTGCAGAACCTACCCGCAAAGTTGTCCCAGGTCACTCGGGAATGCCTGACGCTCGATTGGCGCCTGCACGACTTGGTCGTGGTGGCCGTTCCCAGTCTGGATGATGAGCACCAGCAGATCGAAAGGCAGTAGCGCCGCAGCCGACCCGACGGTTGCGGGCTCTCACTCGCAAAGCTCGCACCTGCCTCGCGCTTAGCGACGCTCTCGCTTTGGCGCGAAGGCCCAGTCGCTCGCGCCTTCAGCGCCTTCAGCGTTTTCAGCCCGTTCAGCCCTTGGTTCTTCATCCGATACGCGCGTGCGGGTAGGCGGCGCGGCATGGCGCTGGAGCTCGTGGGTCAGCTTTTGCATGACCGCAGCAATACCCTCCTCGATAGTATCTTCGAGAATCTGCGTACTCCGCGCGATGCTCTGATTGCGGCGACGTCGGCGTGCTTCTCTCCCGCCCTCGAGCGCCAACCTCACCGCAGGATCACCTTCGCGCAACATCTCCTTCTCGAGCACCTTCGGCTTGACGTAGGTCGAAAACGCCACCCAGGCGTGAAAGAAGAGCCCCAGCCCCCAAAACAAGAGCGGGATCAGCGCCCACCAGAGCCAGGGCGAGAAGATCCAATTGAGCAGAAACAGAAATCCGTTGATCGCCAAGAAGGGCACTAGGTGGTTCTTGAAGCCACGCCGACGGCGCTGGATGATCGCTGCGCGAGCCTTGTCCGCGGCCCGCGCCAGCGTCATCTCTTCGATGGCCTTCTCGACGGTGGCCTCGGACAAACCCACCTCACGTGCCGCAGCCAAGAGCTCCTCGTGCCGCATTCCCTGGCTCGACGCCTTGGCGTCGAGCTCGAGGGCGCGCTCGAAGATCGCGCGAGCCTCCTCGTCCGAATAAATGCGCTCGTCACTGCGGCCAGGCATGACCACAGTGTAGCAGGGCGCAGCAGGAGCCAGCAGCAAGACGGGCATTGCCTGGCTCGGCGGCCTCGCCGTCCGACTGTTGAGCCCAATCCGTTCAGCCGCCCCAGGCCCAAGCGTTCGAATTCCCGTCATATTTGAACAATGTTCAATTTCACCTTGCGCACCAACGAGGCCGAGGTAGATTTTGAACACTGTTCAAAAATGAACGCACCCAGAACCAAGGGAGAAGCTACCCGCCAACACGTGCTCCAGACGGCCCTGAAACTGTTCCGGCGGCGGGGCTTCGAACGCACGACCATGCGCGACATCGCGCACGCCGCAGGCCTTTCACTGGGAGCGGCGTATCACTACTTCCCGTCGAAGGAAGCGCTCATCGGGGCCTACTACGAGTGGATGCAAACGGAGCACGAGCGCCTCGCCCACGAACACGCCGTCCAGTCAGCAGCACATGCCAATCCCGATCTCAGAATGCGGCTCACGGCGCTGCTCCAAACCAAGCTCGACCTGCTTCGTGGAGACGGAAAACTGCTCGCCGCCCTGTTCGGCAACCTCGGCGATCCTTCCCACCCCCTTTCTCTGCTCGGCAAAAAGACCGCGGCGCTCAGAAAACGCAGCCTGGCCCAGTTCGTCGAAGTGTTCGATGATCCGAGCATACCAGCAGAGCTCCGTGAGCTTTTGGGCCATGCCCTGTGGCTCGTACACCTTGCCATCTTCCTTTACTTCATTCACGACCGCTCACCTCAGCGCGTCAAGACACAAAGACTCGTCGATGGCGCCATCGACCTGATCGCCAGCGGAGCCCCCATGCTTGGTCACCCGCTCGCCGAGCCGATTCGACGCCGGCTGCTCGACCTCATGGCTGAGCTCGGGCCAGAACAAGCGAGGAACCCATGACCGGCTGCGCACCGCATTCAACAGGGATGGCGCACTCGTGACAACGCTGCTCATGGTCGCCGGCCTCGGACAGCTCGCGCTCGCCGTGGGCAGCCTCGCGCTCCCACGGTTGCTGCACTGGAAAGACGACACAGCGAAGCTGCGTCCGCTCACACGGCAAGTCTTTTGGACCTACGCGGGCTACATCTGGGTCAGCAACATCTGCTTCGGCCTGCTCTCGCTATGCGCGCCCGAATGGCTCCTCGACGGAACGCCGCTCGCGCGTGCCGTCTCCGGCTACATCGCCGCCTACTGGGGAGCGCGCATCCTGGTTCAGTTCTTCTACCTGGACCGCTCCCAGGCCCCGCCCGGCGCTTTCTACAAGCTCGCCGAGGTGGCGCTCGTAGGCCTGTTCACCTTCTCCACCGCGGTCTACGCGTACGCCGCGGTCTGTTAGGCGCCATGTCGGCCTATCTGCCGTCCAACGTGCGAGTGGTGGCAATCCTCATTGCTGCCCTCGCCAGCGTCCTCGTCGGCGGATACTTCGCCACGCATCGCTTCCCACTGAAGGCGGCGCGACTATCGGCATGGTCGACGCTCGTTCTCGGCACCTTCGGCATCGAGAAACTGGTCGCTCACGAGCCCTCCGGATTGCGGATGATCGCCCTGATAGCATTCGCGCTGGCCACCATGAAAGTCATCGTCCTCGTCGAAGAACGAGGCAATGGCCTGACCCTACCTACGTTCGGCGACTGGATTGCCTTCGCGGGAGCCTGGTTGGGCATGAAGCCGCAACTCTTCGTGACCCGAGACCGCAGCGCGACCTCAGGCGCAGCAGCCCTGATGCGCCGAGGCGCAGCGTATGCGCTGCTGGGCTCGGCTACGCTCATCTTGGCAAGATACACCTGGGCAGCGACCCATAGCCACTTGCTCGCCACCCTCCTGGCATTGCCCGCCCTGAGCCTGAGCCTCCATTTCGGCCTGTGCAACCTACTCGCCGGTGCCTGGAGACTACGCGGGGTGGCTTGCTCCCCACTCTTTCGGGCACCGCTACACTCACAGAACCTGAGCGAGTTCTGGGCCCGCCGCTGGAACCTGGCGTTTTCCGAAATGGCAGCCACAGCCGTCTATCGCCCCTTGGCATCCCGCGTCGGACGCGCGCCAGCCCTGATCGCCGCATTCGCGCTCTCCGGCTTGCTTCACGAAATGGCAATCAGCGTACCCGTGCGTGCCGGATTCGGCCTCCCACTGCTTTACTTCATCATCCACGGCGCCCTGGTCCTGCTCGAACGCGCCCTGTCAAAAGCAGGACATCCCCTCCAAGGTTGGCTCGGACGCATCTGGACGTTCCTCTGGCTAGCAGCCCCGCTCCCAATCCTCTTCCACCAACCGTTCTTGGCCAACGTGATCTGGCCCCTCATCGGAATTGTCGACAGGTGATACGGGATGGATCATGCTTTGCGAGCGGCATGGCACGACGAAGATCGGCATCGTCATCGACACTGATCTCACGCTCGAGACCGCGAGAATCATTAGCGATTTATCGGCCGCTCTCGGCGATTGCCGGCTTCATGTTGGCGACCGCGAGTTGTGGCGAAAGCAGCGGCAACGGCAACGGCAACGGCAACGACACGGCACAATCTGGCACAAACGCTGAAGGGTCCGCTACCACGAGCACCGCGGGTTCTGACCAGACCACGGGCGGACCAGGCGCCAACACTGCGACCAGCAACGATGGCTCATCCAGCTCGATGGCGAGCGGCAGCACCAACGCGTCGCAGACCCAAACGACGACCACAACGAATGGCGACTCGACAATCAACTCGACAATCAACTCGAC
>CBFGRJ010000079.1:0-23370 GCA_965651135.1 uncultured Myxococcales bacterium | reverse complement strand
CCAAGTACGAAAGCTCGGTTGATCGAGGCAGGCCGACTGCCTACGGATAGGGCACGCGTGCCGACTCTTCACCGCAAACGTCGTCGTCATTGCACGCGCCGGATTCACACTTCTCGTCGGGTGGACATCAGTCTCCCGCCCTGTCAACGCAGTTTTCCGAACGCGCCGCGTTTTCGCCAACCAAGGTGACGTGAAGCGCGATCGTTGAGCGGGCTTCTGCACGTCGAGCACCAATGCCCGGGCTGGGGCGCGAGCCGGGAAAGCGTTGAGATCGAGACGAGGCGCGTTTCTTGGGAACGCATCGTGCTACCATCGGGCGAGTCATGGACGCCAGCGACGAACGCCTCGAGGAACCCAGTGTCTTTCGCTCCGTACCCCGAACAGGGGTGATCTACGTCAGTGCGGAGGCGGAGAAGGCCGGGTATCGCCCGGGCGACAGCAGCTGGTGCAACCTGGGTCAAGGTCAGCCCGACACGGGGCCGTTGCCGGGTGCGCCCGAACGCATTCATGTCGTCAACTTCGCTACGCCCGATCTCGAGTATGCGCCGGTTGCCGGCTTGTGGGAGGTGCGGGAGGCGGTTGCCGGCATGTACAACGAGCTGTTCCGACGCGGCATGCCCTCTAGGTACAGCGCTGAAAACGTGGCCATCAGCGGTGGGGGTCGCATTTCGATCATGCGCGCGTGCGCGGCCATCGGGCAGATCCACCTAGGGCATTTCTTGCCCGACTACACCGCTTACGAAGAGCTCCTGGATATCTTTCGGCGCTTCACGCCTATCCCCATTCTGCTGGACCCCGATCTTGGATACGACTTTTCGCTGGCTCAGCTGAAGCGCGAGATCTACGGACGTGGTCTTGGCGCGCTGTTGATGTCCAACCCGTGCAATCCGACGGGCAAAGCCGTGACCGGGCCGGAGTTGGCGTCGTGGGTAGCGACGGCTCGCGAGCTCGGCTGCACGCTATTGATGGATGAGTTCTACTCGCATTACTTGTGGAGTGATGGCCCAGCTCTCTTCAGCTCGGCTCAGCACGTCGAAGACGTGGAGAAAGATCCCATCGTCATCTTCGACGGCCTCACGAAGAACTGGCGCTACCCCGGTTGGCGTGTGACCTGGACGCTCGGGCCGAAGCGTGTGATCGATGCGGTGGCTAGCGCGGGGTCCTTTCTCGATGGCGGCGGGTCACGACCGATGCAGCAGGCTGCGCTCAGCGTGCTGACCGCCGATCATGCGCGCCAAGAAGCAGAAGCGATCCGCGCGGCGTTTCGGCGCAAGCGCAACAAGATGCTGGACGGGCTGCGCAAGTTGGGTGTGCGTTTCGAGCGCGAACCGGAGGGCACCTTTTACGCCTGGGGCAATCTCTCGGGTTTGCCGGAAGGCCTGAATACCGGCCACGATTTGTTTAGGGCGGCTTTAGGGCACAAGGTGATCGTGGTGCCTGGGCGATTCTTCGATGTCGATCCGGGGCAACGCCGTTTCGGGCGAACGTCGCGATTCTTGCATCACGCGCGTTTTTCGTATGGCCCGTCGGAAGACGTGATTGATACGGCGCTCGAGCGTCTCAAGCAGTTGGTCGACGAGCGGAGCTGACCGGGGCCGTGGGGCGACAGCAAGTGGGACGGTGGCTCTTGACGGCGGCGATGAGCGTTGCCTGTTCACCGCCGCCAGTGGTGATCGAGGCCGCCAGGGTCGATACAACGCCCCCTCCCGCACCCATCGTGCGCGGCAGACACGCCGCGGAGGGGCGCGGCATGTATGGCCGGTACGGGTACGAGCCCCAACGCTTGCAGGCCCACTGCCGTGCCGGCGATCCGAGTGCGTGCAACGATCTGGGGTACTTGATCGAAGCCGGGCTCGGCGTGCGGGCCGATGCCCGGCACGCGGCGCAGTACTACGAACGCGCCTGCGCTGATGGCGCTTGGGTCGCCTGCAACAACCTGGGCATGCTGCTCAGATCGACGCGCTACGGATCACCCGACGCCAAACGTGGCCTGCAGTTGATCGAGCGGGCCTGCGAGGCCAAAGAACCGCTTGCCTGTCGGAATCTGGGGTGGCTGTTTCTGAACAAGGCCGGCAGCACTCTGAGCCAAAACGAGGGCATGCGGCTCGTGACCGACGCGTGCCGTGCCGGGCTCGTCACCGCGTGCGGCGATTTGGGTCTGCTCTCGGTGCGAGGCATCGGTGTGGCTCGGGACGAGCGGGACGGCCAGGCGCGTTTGTCGCAGAGCTGCAGTCAGGGTAGCGCCAAATCGTGCGCGGACCTGGGCACGTTGAAGCTCACGGCGGCCGAAGTCGAACGCGACAGCACCGCTGCCGCCGAGTTGTTCGAATACGCCTGCACTCGGGGAATCATGGCGGCTTGCGGTTCGCTCGGTGCGCTGCTGGCTCAGGGCATCGGCGTCGAAGCCGATGTGGCCCGTGGGCACGCGCTGATGCGCCGGGCTTGCGAGGCGCCGCTCGGGCCGGCGTGCACCGAATGGGCCACGGCCCACCAAGAGGGCTGGGGTATGCCCAGGCAACCGGAGCGGGCTGCGGCGCTGTTCCGCGCCGCCTGCGAAGGGCACGAGGTGCTGGCTTGCGGGGGCTATGCAGACTTGTTGAGCCGCGGCGCTCCGGGGGTGCCGGCGGATCCAAGACGGGCCCTCGAGCTGTCTGCCGAGGCCTGCAGTGCGGGCTCGTTCAAAGCATGCTACTCCGTCGGAGTGGCCCTCGCCGAAGGGCGCGGCGTGCCGCCACGGCCCGCCGAAGCCGCTCCGTACCTCAGGTACGCTTGCGGCTACAAGCTGCCCGAGGCTTGCGACCAGCTTGCCGCGCTCTTGGATTCGGGGGCGATTGGCACGAACCTGGTGGAGGCTGCAGGCTTGTCGAACTATTCGTGCCAACGCGGCGTCGCGACAGCGTGCCTGCGCCTGAGCGGCTACTATGCCCAGGGCACCGTCGTTCAACGCGATCCGGAGAAGTCGAGCGAGCTGCGCGAGCGCGCTTGCGAATTGGGCCACGAGGCGGCGTGCGCGGCTCGAACTGACTCTGGGCACCGCTGATGCGGCAGAGCAGGCCCATAAAAAAAGCCGCGTAGCGCCCAGACAACCCCGATCGATCCCGTCTGGCTCACCACGCGGCTTTTAGTCTTGGGAAGGTACGGAGGAAATCTTCGGTGCGGGACCTTTCACCGAGAGGTGGATGGCTTTCACGAATTGGCGGCGAGGAAAACCATCACCTCAAGCAGGGCAATAAGCTTCGTGCTGTTAGTGGTACCCCAGGCTGGGTACTCCAGGCAGCCATAGATGCTTTTTCGGCAGAGCCGGCGCTCTGGCAGGTCAACTGGTTGAAATGTCGGGATTCGACGCACCCGCGGCGGTAGTGACTGGGGGGCGTGACCCGTAGGTCCCGAGCTCCCGTGACCATCACACACCCGGGGGTAGGGCACCCACAAGTTTGGAAAATTTTGCGTGGGGTCTCAGGCCGGAACACGGGGTGGACGCTATGGTAACGAGATGTCCGAACCACGCATGCAGCTGGCCGAACCCTTCGGACAGTACGAGCTCGTGCGGCTGATTGCCATTGGCGGGATGGCGGAGTTGTTCGAAGCGCGCCGGCAGGGCGCCATGGGCTTTGCGCGGCGAGTTGCCATCAAGCGCATTTTGCCTGCGCTCAGCAACGACCCACGCATGCAAGCGATGTTCAGCGACGAAGCGCGCATGCACGCCAGCTTGGCACATCCCAATATCGTCGAAGTGATCGATTTCGGGCAGGTCAACGGTCGCCTGTTCATGGCTCTCGAATATGTCGACGGTCTGACTTGCTCACAGTTGCTCGAGTCTCTGTTGAATCGGCGCCGCACGGTCGACTTGAACGTAGTCTTGTTCATCGTCCGCGAAGTGCTGCGCGGGCTTTCGTACCTGCACTCGGCATGCGATGCCTGGGGTCGCCCACTCGGGCTCGTGCATCGAGACATCGCACCGAACAACGTGCTGATCAGCACCGCGGGCCAGATCAAAATTGCTGATTTCGGCATCTACTACAGCCGCGCTCTCGAACGCCGCACGGCGCCGGGCGAGCTAAAAGGCAAGCTCGGCTATGCTTCGCCGGAGCAGGTCCGCGGAGATCAGGTAGACGGTCGCAGCGATCTATTCTCGATTGCAGTCATGGCAGCGGAAATGCTGATCGGAAAGGCGCTATTTCAGGGAGAAACCCCATTCGAGGTGCTCTCGAACCTGAACCGCGGCGATTTGAGCATGCTGCACACTCACGGCAGCCACGTGCCCGACGACGTGCGGGCGGTCTTGGCTCGTGCCCTCGCCGTCGATCCCGCTGAACGCTACGAAAACGCGGCAAGTTTTGCGATCGACGTTCAGTGGCTGGTTCAGCGCCACGGGCTCGAGTTCGAGTCCTACGACCTCTCCGAATGGATGGCGGACCTGGGGCTCATTGCGCTCAAGAGCGACATCAATGTGGTCCCTCCGGGTCGTCGTGGTTCATGAGCGCGCCCTGAAATTCGTAAATGCTGCCCAGCTGTAAGAGCTGTGTCAGCTCGTCGAGCGCGCGGTAGCTCTCGGTCACCAGGTCGGGATCTTTCAGGTCGTCCAGCGTGAGCTCCGTTCGATAGTGCGTCACGATCCATGTTTTCAGGTCATGGTACAGAGCGTCGTCCCAGAACACGCGAGCCGTGATGGCTTGTCGCTCCGAATCGGACAAGAGCACCCGTAGGCGCAAGCACGCGGGCCCGCCGCCGTTGCGCATCGAGCTGTTCACGTCGATGAAGTGAAGCGCGCTAATCGCCCCGACTTCAGCGACTGCTCGCTGCAGGTACCGATGCGCGGCTGGGGCCGACTCGGCCTCACGTGGTGCGATGATGGCCATGCTGCCGTCGGGTAGTGTGACGAGTTGAGAATTGAAGGGGTAGCTGTCCACGGCCTCGCGAGTGCCGAGCTCCTGCTGCGTGGCCACGCAATACGTGAACTCCGGGCCCAACCGTTTACTGAGCGAGCTGAGCAACTGGGTGTGATCCACGAAGGCCTGCTCGTGAAGCAACAGCACGTGTGCGTTGCTGAGCGCGAGCACGTCGCTGTGAAATGCTCCCGCGTCGATGCCGTCAGGATGCTGCTGCCAGAACAGCGCTCTGTCCGAAGGCAGCGTGGCCAGTCGCGGCGCCGCTTGACTCGCCTCCAGCGACTGGCGAGCTATGAAGCGCTGAGGCTCTCGGGCCGATCCGAAGCTCTTTCCCCAGGCCAAGAGGTGCGTAGCGCCGGTTCGCGTTGCCAGGCGAAGGTGATTGGCGGCGCCCTCGTCCGGGAGGTAGTGCGGCAGCGGAGCGTGCACCTGAAAGTGCGCGGGCGATGCGAAAATGCGGCGCAGCACACGCAGGGTATCGCCGACCTCCATGCTCCGGTGCGCCATGCTGCTCAGATTGGCCGTGAGCAGATGCAGGCGTTTGTCTTCGGTGTCACACGAAGGGAATACGGTGGCCGCGTTGGCGGTCCACATCGACGACGCGCTGAACAGACGACTGACGAGGCCCGGTGCTTCCCTAAAGGCTCGAGACAACGTCTCCGCGAGCGAGCCTCGATACCCGAGCCTGGCGAGGAGCGAGACGGGTGGTCGGGCTCCGGGAGGCAGTACCGCCTGGCCGATACCCAGTGACGCCACGAAGCGCATTTTTTCCAGGCCCTCCAGGGCCGCCGCCCGTGGATTTCCGGTGATGCCTGCGTGGCGCGTGCTGGCTAGATTGCCCACGCTGAGCCCACCGTAGTGATGCGTCGGGCCGACGATGCCGTCGAAGTTGTATTCGCTGTAGCCCAGCATGTTCGTCGCCTATGCTAACGTGTGCGGAAAGAAAAAGTAACCGACGAAGGTGTCACTCCGTGCCATGCCCCCGTCCAGCGATTCTACACTGGCTACATTGCTGATTTCGTGCGCCGACCGGCGAGGGATCGTAGCGGCGCTGGCGCAGGTGCTCGCGGGGCACGGCGCCAATATCTTGGATTCGGATCAGCACACCGATCGAGACGCCGGACAGTTCTTTCAGCGCATTCGTTTCGATCTCGCGGACTTGATCACCGACCGGTTGACGCTCGAACGAGCGGTGAGCGAGGTGGCCGAGCGGTTTCACATGAAGTACCGCTTGGTGTACAGCGAGCACAAAAAGCGGGTAGCCCTGTTCGTGTCGAAGCAGGACCATTGCCTGGTCGACCTGTTGCTCCGGCATCGAGCGGGCGAGCTCGAGTGCGAGATCCCGATCGTCATCAGCAACCACCCCGATGCGCGCCCGATTGCCGAACAATTCGGGTTGAATTTCGCGCTGTTCGCCAAGGACCCACACAACAAGGCCCAGCAAGAAGAGCGGGAGCTCGAGCTGCTCGCTCAGCTGAATATCGACCTGGTCGTGTTAGCGCGCTACATGCAGGTCCTGACCCATGACTTCGTGCAACGGTTCCCGGAGCGCATCATCAATATCCACCACTCTTTTCTGCCTGCGTTCGTCGGGGGCAAGCCCTACCATCAGGCTCGCGAGCGTGGAGTGAAGTTGATTGGCGCGACGGCTCACTACGCCACGCGCGACTTGGACGAGGGACCCATCATCGAGCAGGACGTGGTTCGCTGTTCGCATCGAGACCGTGTGCCGGACCTGGTGCGCAAAGGGCGCGATTTGGAAAAGGTCGTGCTGGCGCGCGCCGTACGCTGGCACCTCGAAGACCGCGTGCTCATTTACGGGAATAAAACGGTGGTCTTCGAATAGGCGGTCGTTTTTCGGAGCCAGCGGTTCCTGCCACCTGCGTGCACCTTGTAGGTAGGCGGGCAAACTGGCGCGTCACCGGCGAGTTGTCATAATGGCGCCAGTTATGAAGCCTTCGTTCGACGCGCGCTTGTCCGCCCTCGAAACCCTGACCAACGCGATGAATGACTCCGACTCGGAGTGGTGGCCGTTCGTCTGCTTTCGCCCGCCTCAAGAAGAGCGGTTGAGCTCTCTGCGTTGCCTGGCCCTGAGCGTTTTGTACGGCACACCGGCGGCGCTATTGGCGGCAATCTGTGGCATGGCACTCGGCGACGCGGTGCTTGCTCGCGATTTGCTGATGCTACCGCTCATCGTTTGCGCCGTCACCTTCGTGCTGCTGCGCCTGGGCGTGGCTTTTTTTTGGAACCGCCGGGCGGTTCGGCTGAGAATGGCCTTGGAGCGCGCCGACGCCTGGCGGCGCGCTACCCACGGCTCGGATTGACTCAGATCGATTTGCGCCCGCTGGCGAGCCCCAGAATCAGAGAGATCGCGGCTATGACCAAAAAGGCGATGAATAGAATCTTAGCGATGCCTGCGGCGGTACCGGCGATTCCGCCGAAGCCGAATAGTGCCGCAATCAGCGCGACGACCAAAAAAATCAGTGCCCATCTCAACATCTCGGGTTCTCCTGTGGTTGGTGCGGAGCACGAAACGAGTGTGGTCGTCGTGTGCTCGCGCTCTCCAGCATCAGCAATCCCTGTGCCGCGCTAGCAGCGCCGAAAAACACGCTGCTCTGGCTCGGAATCGCGTGAACGAGCCACAACGCCAGAGGCAATTCGCCACAACGCGACTACAGTGCGCCGGACGAGCCTGAAACTACCTGGAAACTGCGCGATTGGGTGACCAGGTTGTGGCCTGACACGAGTCGTGTGCATTCTCGAAATGAATGCTGGAGCCGCTCGTAGCACACCTCGAGGCTGCCTGGGCAACGTTGCGCCTGGCCGACCTGGTGGATATCGCGGTCGTTTCCATATTCGCGTATGGAGTCATCCGCTGGTTTCAGAGTACGCGATCGCGGTTGGTGGTCAGCGGTTTCTTGACCCTGGTCGGCTTGTACTTCGCTGCCCGACTGCTCGAAATGCACCTGACCTTGGCGTTGTTGCAAGCGGGCATCACGGTCGTGGTCGTTGCCATCGTGGTGATCTTCCAGAACGAGATTCGGCGTGGCTTCGAACGCGTGGCCCTGGCTAGCCGATTCGGCTCGGCTCGCGCCAGCGCAGCCGCCGACGAGGACGTGGACATCATCATCGAGGCAGTGGCTACGATGGCTCATCAGAAGACCGGCGCCCTGATCGTGCTTCGAGGGCGCGAACCTCTCGAGCGACACCTCACCGGGGGCGTGGTGCTCAACGGCAAGCTCAGTGAGCCTCTGATCTACAGCATTTTCGATGCGAGCTCTGCCGGTCACGACGGCGCCATGATCTACGAAGACGGCCTAGTGACGAGGTTTGCCGCACACCTGCCCCTCTCCGTCGAGATTCAGGGCGATGAGCGTTTCGGTACGCGCCACACGGCGGCATTGGGGCTGTCGGAGCGCTGTGACGCGTTGGTCATCGTCGTGTCGGAAGAACGCGGCAGTATCAGCGTAGCCCAAGACGGGCGCCTCACCGACATGGGGTCCGCGGCCGAGCTCAAAAGGCGCATCAACGACTTCGTGATGCGGGTGTCGCCGGAGCCGAGCGTTGGGCGTTTGAGGCGAGCGCTGACCGGAGGCTTGGGCCTCAAGGCGCTCAGTGTCGCGGTGGCGGTTACGGCCTGGATCGTTGCGCTCGGCTACCGGAGCGACACGGCGGTGCGCACCCTGAGCGTGCCCATCGTTCTCGAGAATGTTCCGGCTGGCTATAGCGTAGAAAATCCCAGCCCCTTCGAGGTGCGCGTCGCACTCTCGGGCCCCAGACGCGCACTGGAGAGGTTGACCGGGAGCGACGTCGCGATCAGGTTGGATGTCAGCCGTTTGAAGCCGGGCCTGCAGCGAGCCACGATTTCCACCAGTGAAGTCGAAGTCCCCTCTGGGTTCGTGGTGCAGCACATCGACCCGAGCACGGTCCGCTTTCGTGCCGAGCGCACGGTCACGCGCAGCGTGCGGGTTCATCCGAGCACGGTGGGTCGCTTGCCCGCCGGGCGCACCTTGCAACGCATTCGAGTGGAACCGGATCGTGTCGAGCTCGTGATCCCTCAGAGCAAAGTGGGGTCGATCGAGACTATTCCCACGGAACCGGTGGCACTCGACGAGCTCGCGCAGAGCACCACGGTCGAGCGTACGTTGCTACCTCCGGAAGGCACCACCCTGGCCGCCGGCGAACCGCGCAAGGCAGCCGTCAGTATCGATATTGCAGCTGGCCCGTAAGGTGCACCCGGTGGGGGCCATGGGACTAACGGGGTGCGCGCGGGCCTTGTGTCTGCGCTGGTTGAGCGGGAAGATGCGCGCAGATGAAGCTCGTGAGCACACAGCTGACCTATCTGCTCAGTCAGCGACAAACCCGCAGCAACCTCAAGGCGCTGGTCAAGTATTTGCTGTTCTTGACCGCGACCATTTTCGTGTTTGCCGCTCTGTTTCACGTCATCATGATCTACGAGGGGCAGCAGCACTCATGGATCACGGGCTTCTACTGGACCTTGACGGTCATGAGCACCTTGGGGTTCGGCGACATTACCTTTCACAGCGACCTCGGCCGCGTCTTCAGCATGATCGTGTTGATGACGGGCATCCTGCTGCTGTTGATCGTGTTGCCGTTTGCCTTCATTCGCTTCTTTTATGCTCCCTGGCTCGAGGCACAGATCAGGCTGCGAGCGCCCCGGCGCCTGGCACCCGATGTCTCGGGGCACGTGATCATCACCCGGTACGATGAAATTGCACGCGGTCTCGTACCGCGACTCAATCTTTTCCAGGTTCCGTATTGCGTCATCGAAAAGGAAGTCGCTGCGGCCGCCGAGCTGCACGGCGAGGGTATTCAGGTGATCGCAGGTGACTTCGACGCACGGGAGACGTACAGCGCGGCCAACGCGGCCTCGGCGAGGCTCGTGCTGGCAAACGTAGATGACGCAGCAAATACGAACGTGACGCTGACCGTCCGCGAGGTGGCCCCGAATGTTCCGGTTGCGGCACTGGTCGAAGACGAAGATTCCATCGACATTTTGCAGCTGAGCGGTGCGGAGCACGTGATCTACCTCAAGCAGCGCTTGGGTCAGCAACTGGCCAATCGCGTTGCTTCCGGGCATCTCAGCGCGCATTCGATCGGTCGCTATGCCGACATGGAGCTGGCAGAGTTCGCCGTGCAGGGCACGCAACTGGTCGGCAGAACCATTCGTGATACCCGGTTGCGCGAGCTGACCGGTCTGAACATCGTGGCCTATTGGGATCGAGGGCGCCTGCTGCCGGCGCGCGCGGGCGCGGTACTCACCGACTCCAGTGTGCTCGTGGTCGCGGGCACCGAGGATCAGCTCACTCAGCTGGATGCCATGTTCGTCATCTATCAAGCCAACGACAACCCCGTGGTGGTGCTTGGGGGAGGCAAGGTAGGTCGAGCGGTCATCGATGCGTTGAAAGCTCGCGGAATTGCGGTCAATGCAGTCGAGAAAAGCCCGCGCTTGGCCCAAGCGTTGGAGAAGAAGGCAGACAAGGTGGTGGCCGGCGACGCCGCCGATCGCAACGTGCTGATGGCAGCTGGTCTCGATCAAGCGCCTTCGGTGGTGCTGACCACGAATGACGATGCCATCAACATCTACCTCGCCATCTATTGTCGCCGCCTGAATCCGAAGCTCAGGATCGTGAGCCGAATCACGCACGAACGCAATCTCGAGGCCATCCATCGAGCGGGCGCCGATTTCGTGCTGAACTATGCGTCGCTAGGTGTCAAGTCGGTGATGGCGATCTTGCAAGAGCGCCCTCTGGTCATCTTGGGCGAAGGCGCCGACCTGTTCATGCTCAAAGTGCCCCCCGCGCTCGACGGGGTCACCCTCGTCGAAAGCAAGATTGGCGCGGAAACCGGCTTGAACGTGATTGCCGTGCAGAATGGCCCTGACGTCAAGACCAATCCGGCGCCGGATACGCGGCTCCACCTCGGCGAGGAGCTGGTTGCCATAGGCACTCACGAACAACGCGATGCATTTCGCTGTCGCTACTCGGGTAAACGCAAAGGGTGAGCTCATGCAGTTCAGGTTTCGTCACACGCTCGCTCGCCGCATGGTTGTGCTGTGCTTGGCGGTGTTCTGGTATGGTTTGGCCTGTGCGAATCGTTCGCCGGTCGCTTCATCCGGCCGCGCCCCGGGTAGCGAGGGGCCCGTGAGCAGCAAGCAGGACATTTGCGGGTTCACGGCTCCCGTGCCCTTGGGAGAGGTTGGTGCCGATGGTCTGGTCGACGTCCCGCCGAACCACCCCCACATCTTCACGATGGGGCGCATCGACTGTCGTGATCCGGCAGCGCTCGCGTTCGCGTTCCCGGGCGTTTACCTGCGAGCTCGCTTCCAAGGGAATGCGCTGGATTTGAAGCTCGAAGACTTTGGCGGTGGCACCGAACAGGATACCAATTACTACGACGTCATCATCGACGGTCAGGCTCGAGCGCCGCTCGAGGTGAAGAGCGGCGTGCACGTGTACGAGCTGGCGCGCGGGCTCGGTCCCGGGCCGCACGACGTGGAGATCGTCAAGCGTATCGAGAGCAATCATGGCCGTGGTGCTGCACGATTTCTGGGTCTGCGGGTACAAAATGGCGCCGAGCTGCTCCCCGTACGGGCTCGCCCACGCCGACTGGAGTTCATCGGCGATTCCATCACGTGCGGGTACGGCAACGAACTGGCCGTCGCTGATCCGACGAACTACGGATACACCACGAAGAACTCCAATGCCCACATGGCCTACGGAGCGATCACGGCGCGCCAGCTCGACGCCGAGTACGTAGCCGTCGCAGCGTCGGGGCGGGGCCTATCGCGCAACTACGCAGGCGGGCCTGGAACGCTGCTACCCGAGCTGCATACGCTGACTCTACCCGATGACCCGGCGGCTCCGCTCTGGGACCATGCGCGCTACCAGCCGGACGCCACGATCATCAATCTTGGTACCAACGACTACTCGACGCCGGGTGTCGATCGCACGCGCTTTCGCGAACGCTACCTGCAGTTTCTCGTCGATCTACGCCAGCGCTATCCTCGCACCACATTGGTGGTCGCTTTGGGGCCGATGCTCAACGACGACTATCCGCCCGAGGTGCGAGCTTGGACCACGATTCGCAGCGACGTGGCCGAGGTGCTGGCGGAGCGCAAGAAGGCCGGAGAAGCCAGGCTCTTTTACATCGAGTTCGAACCGCAGAGCGCGCCCTTTGGCGAGGATTGGCACCCGAGCAGGGCCACGCATCAGCGTATGGCCGACGCGCTCACCGCCGAGCTCAGGCGCTGGATGCATTGGTAAAGGGCGCTTTCAAGCTTCGCTGGAGGGTGGGGTCCAACGCAGGCGAGGCTTGCGAGCTGCGCGCGCTTCGTCCAGGCGGCCCCATTGGGTCAAGTGCGGAGCGCTCTTGACCATCTCCGGATCATCCTTGGCTTCGCGACAAATCGCTTCGATCGCCTCGATGAACGCTTCCAGCGTTTGCTTGGTCTCGGTCTCGGTGGGTTCCACCATCAGCGCGCCCCGTACGACGAGCGGAAAGTAGACGGTCGGTGGGTGGAAGCCGTAATCGATCAGCCGCTTGGCGAGATCGAGAGTCTTCACGCCCGTCTCGGCTTCGAGCTGCCGATCGGTGAACACGGCTTCGTGCAAGACGGGCGCGTCCACGCCGAGTGGTAGCGTATGCTTCAGCCGTGCGGCGAGGTAGTTGGCATTGAGGACGGCCAGATCGGTGACTCGGGCCAGACCTTCGGGACCGAGCTCTCGAATGTATGCATAGGCTCGCACCATCATGCCGAAGTTGCCGAAGAACGAACGCACCCGACCCACGCTTTGTGGCCGGTCGTGGTCGACGATGCAGCGCCCCGCATCTTTTCGCACGACCGGCGATGGCTGAAACGGAGAGAGCTTCGCCTTGAAGGCGACGGGCCCCGACCCCGGACCACCGCCGCCGTGGGGCGTGGTGAAGGTCTTGTGCAGATTGAACTGCATGACATCCACGCCGGCATCGCCTGGGCGGGCGCGGCCGAGCAACGCATTCATGTTGGCGCCGTCTCCGTAGACGAGCCCACCTCGCTCATGGATGATCTCGGCCAGCTCGGGCAGCGCGCTTTCGTAGAGACCGAGCGTATTCGGATTGGTGATCATCAATCCCGCGACATTGTCCCCGGCAGCTTCGACGGCCGCTCTGAGCTTCGCCGCGTCGACGATACCGGCAGACCCAGCCGAAAAGGGGACGGCCTCGAAGCCGTTGAGTGCGCAGCTCGCGGGGTTCGTGCCGTGGGCACTGTCTGGGATGAAGACTTTGGTAGGCGCCCGACCCTGCGCGCGGTGGTACGCGCGGATCATCATCAGTCCAGTCAATTCGCCCTGAGCACCGGCTGCCGGTTGCAGGGTCACCTCATCCATCCCCACGATTTCGGCAAGCATGGACGAGAGCGCCACCATCAATTCGAGCGCTCCCTGAGCCAGATGCGGTGGCGTGAGTGGATGCAGGTTGGCGAAGCCGCCTAGGCGCGCCGCCCATTCATTGACCTTCGGGTTGTGCTTCATGGTGCACGACCCGAGCGGGTAGAACTGGCTGTCGATCGCGAAGTTCGTCTGGCTCAGCCGGACGAAATGCCGGACCACTTCGGGTTCACTGGCTTCTGGGAGCCCAGCCGCCCGTTTGCGCGAAAGATCGCCGAATTCGGCGCGCCAATCCACCTCGGGGACGTCCAGCGCTGGCAGCGATACGCCATTTCTACCCGGCGATCCGCGCTCGAAAATCGGCGGCTCGACGAATTGCAGGCCGCGGGTCGCCTCACCAGGCATGCGCTGCCTCCCATGAGCTCGGAGTATTCACAGGGCTTAGAGCGGCTCGTAGCCTTCTAGATTGTCATCGGAAGGGGCGGCCTCGTCCGATCCGGAGTCTTCGCCACCCTCGTCTCCGGATTCTTCTGAACCTGAGTCCTCGCTCGAGCCTTCTTCACCCGAGCCATCATCGTCCCAACCGCCGCCGCTCACGCGACCTTCGATCTCGTCGGGCCGTACGCTCTTTGGATCGGGCTCCATGTTCATTTGTTTGACGGCATCCCACGTGCCGCAACACTCGTTCTCGCCCAGCCCCCACTCACCTTTGAGCTCGTGAGGCTCGTTCTCTTTGGGAATGGTGTAGAGAAACACGCCCTTGCCCTTACGATCCGCTCCCGCGCCAATCGCACCAATGGTGTGTTCGTTCCATTCGTACCTGAGGAGCCTTCCGTCCGCTTCGCCGGCCAGCTCTCCCCATTTGTCACCGGCTGCGTTGCGCCAAGCGCCGGTGACTGCATTGCCTTGTTCGGTCAAATGCAGGTAGCCGTAGACAGGGCTGTAGTACACGCCCGACCACTTACCGCCCATCGGCATTTCCCCAGGCTTGAGTTTCGAGTGCTTGATTTCCTCCTTGCCGCCACAGGCGGTGCTGGCAAGCGGCATCAAGAGCGAGAGGAAGAGGCTCACTTTGGCTATGGGTCGGGTCAACATGCGGCGGACTCTAGCACGGCTCTTTGGGTTCGGATCACCCCCTTATCGAGCACCAAATCGACCAGCTGCCGCGGCAGCAGCACTTCTTCGTGCAACACCCAAACTGGAATATTTTCGAAAACTTGGCCAAGCCGCTGCCGGCACTTGGCCGTCGTCAACCAGGCCTCGATCGGAGGGTCACCGGTGGGGTGCCGGCGCTCTTTCAATGCACCGTGATCGGGGCCGGCGCGCCATGCGGCGATCGAGACTCCGGCCGCCTCGAGTCGCCGTTCTAGCCGCTCGGGCCGGGCGATGGTGGTTAGTAGGCCCAGGCTCTTGGCGCGGAGCTCATCCACCGACGAGCGCGTCCCGTCGGGCCGCTCGACTGAGGTCAGCCTCCTCTCGAAGGTCCAGCGCAAGTGCGGTAGCGCCACGTCGGCGACGGCATCGAGCGAGCGCTCGACCAGCAATACATCGGCAGCCTTGAGCAGCCTGTCGCGCCGGGCGCGCAGATCGCCGAGCGGAGGGCAGGACCCGGCGCCCCAAGGCTTGTCCCCGTCGAGCACCAACACCGACAACCCCAGTCGCTCCGGGGCCGTCTGCAGCAAGGCGTCCGCGATCACCACGTCGGCGGTTTTTGCAGCGAGCTTCAGCGCGCGTTCGCGGCTGCGCCCCACGAACACCGGAATCGGCGCCAGCGCTTGGCACAAGAGCAGCGCTTCGTCCCCGACGTGGCTGGGGCGATGGTGGGCCAAGACGCGCACGGCCGCAGGCGGGTGAGCCTTGTAGCTGGAAGCGACCACGGCTACCGACGCCCCGAAGCGCTCGAGCTCTCTGGCCAGCTGCATCACGACCGGGGTTTTGCCCGCTCCGCCGAGCGTTGCACCGCCCACGCCGATCACCAGGGTGTTTGGTGGCAGGGACACCGGACGCGTCGGGCGCGAGCGCTTTTCCCAGGTGCGTGCGGCCAGATGTGCCCAGCGGCCCTTGAGAGTGCCCTCTTCGAGCCACGTCGCTACGCGTCGCCTCAAACCGACGTTGATCATCGAACCTTGAGAGATTGCCCCACGCTCTTGCCAAACTCGAATGCCTGCTCGAGCTTTTGGGGCCAGGGGGCTGAACGACGCGTCCGGCGCAGGCGGCTGCCGTCAGGCTCGGCCAGCAGCGCCCTGAGCAATAGCTGCCCATCTTCAAGCTCGGCGAAGGCTGCGACCGGCGTCTGACAGTTGCCCTCGACTGCTGCCATCACACCGCGCTCGGCTTGTACCAAGAGCGCGGTCGTTCTATCTTGCAGGGGCTCGAGCAATGCGCGCGTTTCGCTATCGCTGCTGCGCTGTTCGATGGCGAGCGCCCCTTGGCCAACCGCGGGCAGGCACTGATCGAACGAGAGCGTCTGAGTGACACGCTCCAGCAACCCCAAGCGCATCAGCCCCGCGCGCGCGAGCACCACCGCGTCGACGATACCCTCGTCGCACTTGCGCAGCCGCGTATCGACGTTGCCGCGGATGGCAACGTACTGCAAATCGGGCCGCAGGTTTTTTAGCTGCACCATGCGGCGCAGCGACGACGTGCCGACGCGACTTCCGGTTGGCAGATCCTCGAACTTCTGACCGCTGCGGGTGACGACGACGTCGCTGGGGTCCGCTCGTTTGGGAAAACAGGAGAGCTCGAGCCCCGGCATGAGCTCCGGGGGGACGTCCTTGAGCGAGTGCACGGCGATGTCCGCTTCTCCCGCCAAGATGGCTTCTTCGATCTCTTTGACGAACAGGCCTTTCCCGCCGATATCCGCCAGCGGCCGATCGCTGATTTTGTCTCCGCTCGTGGTCACGTGATGTTCCTTGACCGAAAGCGTAGGGTGGACGGCGATGAGCTCGCGGATCCACGCGCGGCATTGTGCAAGGGCCAGGGCGCTTCGACGCGTGGCTACCGTCAAGCTGAGCATGGCCGGACCCTTATCATCGACTGCCCGTAGTTGCGGCATCTTCTTGAGAGCTAGAAGTCGGATGGGGCCCGGACTCGCGACCGATTTCGGGTTCGCTCTTCGGCGGTTCGTCGGAAACCGAAAGCTCCAGCGAAAAAAGCGTGGTCAATACGTCGAGTGCGGACTCCACCCAGCCCTCGGAGTCACGATTTTTGTCACCTGCCAGCGCGCGCAACGTGCTCGAGGGCTCGTGCAGCATCTTGTTGACCGATGCCTCGACCATTTTTTGGAGGGCCTGACGTTCGGCGCTTCCGAGGCCCTTCAGGCGGCCGCGCAGGCTGCGCTCTAGCTCCGTCTGCAAAACCTGCGAGAAGCGTGCGCGAAGCGCCTTGATCACCGGAGTGACCTGTTCGGCCTCCGCCCAGCGCTCGTAGCCTTCGGCGGCCCGTGCGACGATGCGTTCCGCCGCTTCGCGTTCACGTTGTCGATTGGCGAGTGATTCGGCGACCACGCGTGAAAAATTGTCGATGTTGTACACGAATGTCCCGTCCAGCTCGTCGATGAGAGGATCGATATCGCGGGGCACCGCCAAGTCGATGAAGAACAGGCTGCGTCCACGGCGCGAGCGCCTGATGCTCGACACGATTTCTTTGGTGACCACGAAGTGGGGTGCGCTCGTGCTGGCGACGACGACATCGGCCTCGACCAGGCTGGCGGTCAGATCCGAAAAAGCCCGCGGCTGGCCGCCCACTTCGCGAGCGATACTCGCCACGGCGGCGGGGTTACGGCCGAGGACCTGAAGCGCAGCGCCGTGGCCGGCCAAGAGGCGTGCCACGGTCTGCCCCATTTCTCCCGAGCCGATCAAGAGCGCGGTCTTGCCGGAGAGCTCACCGAAGACTTGGCGGGCTAGATCTACGGCGACGCTGGGCACGGACACTTGGCCCGAGCCTATTTGCGTTTCCGAGCGCACCTGCTTGGCCGTTCTGAGCGCGCGTGGAACCGCTTTGTGCAAGATACTGCCGACCGTGCCTGCGCGGCACGCCGCGTCGAACGCTTGCTTGAGCTGCCCCAAGATCTGGGGTTCTCCCACGACCATCGAATCCAGCGACGCGGCGACTCGGAACAGGTGGCGCACGGCGGCTTGACCGCTGTGGCGATACAGGTATCGAGATGCTTGCGTCGCGCGGCTCTCCAGCTGATGGGCGCACACGGAAGCAACCTCGGCCAACAGTTGCTCGTCCGCGCTCTCCGCCGCGGCAATGACTTCGACGCGGTTGCAGGTGGAGAGCACCATGGCTTCACGCACCGGTACACGCATCACCAAATCTTTGGCGAACTCGGCCGCGCGCTCGGTCGAGAACGCCAGCTCTTCGCGCACTTCGATGGGAGCGGCTTGATGCGAAAGGCCGACGACGACGATCACGAGGCTTGCTCCGCACCAGGACTGATGACGTACATCAGGATCATGATCAAGACGCAGAGCACGCCGGCCAATGTGCCCCAGGCCGCCCGGCGTCCACGCCAACCCGCCAGCGCACGCAAGGTCAAAACGCCCGCGACCAAGCACCAAGTGGCATACCCGAGCACCACGCGCACGGATGCCATACTCGTCAACGGGCCGATCTGACTGATGAACATCGCGCCCGTCACCACGCCGAAGGTGAGCAGCGGAAAGCCGGCCAACAGCAGGCGATGCTCCGTCGCATCGAGAGTATCCAGGGGTGGTAGGCGCTTGGTGGTGATGTGAATGCGCTTTTGTTTGAGGCGCCGTTCTTGGACTAGATAAAAGATACTGGCTGCTCCGGCCAACAAGTACAGACCCACCCCCAGCACGTTGGCCGTAATGTGAAAGGCCAGCATCGCGCGTGGCACCTGGGCATGGGTCTCTGCCGCAACGAACTGCGCGCTCACCAAAAAGGTCAGCGCCAGAGGCGCCACGAAGGCACCCATGACATGCAAGCTGGAGCGCTTGCGCAAAAAGAGGAACACCGTCGTTGCGATCAACGCCGCCAGGCTCAAAGCGAAGTTGATGGATTCTACGGGGCACACGCGCGTGAGCAGGCTGGCGGCGACTAGGTGCGTCAGGTGAAACGCGGCACCGAGCGCCAGCAGGCGCGCAGCCCAGCGCTTGCTGAGGTTCAGGCCTTCGCTGCGCACCAGCTCGAGAAAGAACAGCGTGGCTGCGACGGAATACGCGATGACACCCAGGGTGAACGCTACGGTTGCAAGGTGTTCCACGATGACGGACTCATTCAGAGGTTCCTGGCCAAAAACTGTGCCAGAGCCTCGGCGTCAGACTGGCGCCGTACGCCTGGTTTGTCGAGTGCTTCGCGCTGGCTCGAAGTTCTGGAGCCGGTATCCGGCAGGGCCACCCAGCCAAAAACCACGTCGTAGGCGTTGTCTCCGAGCACCATCGAATCACCCAGAAGCTGCGCGCCCAGCTCGCGGACGTGCACCACGGGCTTGATTTTGCCCACCAGCTCGTACGGATCGCTGGCTCCGGTGACCTCGTCGACCACGCGCACCGCCTCGATCACTCGATAGCTACGCCCCTCGGGCTTGATGGTCATGCGGCCCCCCGACAGGTCCACGCTGCCGGCGACCAGCCAGGTATTCAGCGCTCGCTGAGGCAGAAACACGCGGGTGGTGCCCATCGAGTCATTGTAGCGCTCTGCCGTCGACCGGTGCCATCGCCGGCGAGGCACCCGCGAAAAACGCCGCGCTTTGCGCGTCGTTGCCCCGACTGCGACCGCTGGGGTGACCCCGACGCGTGAGGCTCCTCAATACCCTACGGGAGCCAGCGCTCGATCGCCGGCCACCAATTCCCGGCGCGACTGAGTCACCAATGCGACGGAGCTGTAGCGCTCGGTTTTGAGCACCAAGAGCTCGCCGACTACCTCGAAAGGAAACTTCTCGTCGTCCCCCTTGAGCGGCGTGGTCTCGATATCCACGCGCTCGCGCGTATCCAATTTCAGGCGATCGCGAGCCATTCGCGATGCTGTCTTGAGATTGCGGCGCCAGGTGTCGCCGCGCCTGAGCACCCGCAGGCGGTTGCCTGCTTCGAGGCCGTCTTCTTCGCCTTTGTCGATGAAGACCACCTGGTTTTGGGACATGTAGACGAGCGGCATCAGGCTGGTCAGCACGCGCGCCCAGACTTGCACCTGGTTTCGCTTGGGCGGCACCACGCGGATGGTGCGCTCCATGGGGCCCAGCTTCGCGCCCCGCTCGATGGTCTCCAAAGACTCGATGATCTGACCGCGGGCCACCCGATCGTTCGGGTCGTAATGATCGATCCTGACCGTGCCGCTGATCTTCACGAGCTCGCCGGGAGGGCGACGCGCACCCGGTACGCGAGGCGGCTTGCGCACCGGGCGAAAGATGGTGAGCTGTTGGCCCGGCTTCAGCTCCACGCCGGGCCGGAACAACATGTACACCTCGTTGCCCTCCGAAAGCAGCATTTGATCTTCGCGAGCCCCGACCAGCTCGCCCCACACGTTTTCTTGCGGGTTACCGATATAGCCCTGATCGCGCAGCATGATGGTCCCCGGGGACAAGAGCTGCTGGCGTCCGGCAAAGCGGTCTTGATCGTCGCCGCTGAGTGTGGTGCTGGCAAGGCCCGACATGGCTGCGCTGCCGGGCCGCAATCTCAATTGATCACCTGGGTAGATCCAGTGGGGGTCTTTGACCTGCGGGTTGTAGCTCCACACCTGAGGCCAGTTCCAGGGATTGGAATAGTAGCGTCCGCTGAGGTCCCAGAGCGTGTCGCCCTTTTTGACGACGTGAATCTCTGGAACGATCACCGGCCTCGCACCACCGAGGTCGGGTTCGAGCAAGATCGCTTCGCCCGAGCCATGTACGACAGACGGACCGCCGCTTTGGGGATGCAAATCGAACGTATCGGTTTCTCCGGGAGCATAGGCCCGAGAGCTAGAGGGCAGGTGAGCGTTCAGATCCGTACCCGGCTGCGGAAAGCCGTAGGGAGCGATCACGGTTTGCTGGCTGGGCGCGGGCATGACCGGGTTCACCTCGACCGTGATCGGCGCGCCGGACCCAGCCGTGCCGCCCGTTTCGGCAGCTTGCGATCCCGCGGGTGCTTCGGCGCTGCTCTCGGAGCCTTGACCCAACGCAAGGGTGGACAGCGAGACGTAAGACAACGGAATGGCCCAGCCGAGGGCCGAGCAGGGCGCGCGCATCGGTCAGGAACCCCCCTCGGGCTTCTTTTCCGCGGCAGGTGGCGCTTTTGGCGCAGGGCGAGGTCGTGCCTCCGTGGGCTCGCTGGGCTCGAGATTTTCGATGCGCCCCTCGCCGCTGCCGCTGGCTCGAATGACCGGGCGTACCCCGGTATCTTTGGCGTCCCCGCTGTCCCTGGGCGCGGGCTTCTTGGCCTGGGACTCGTCCGACCCAGGCCCAACTTTGACGACTTTTAGCTCAGGCCGACCCTCCACCGTGATGTCCCCCTCGGGGTCCACATGTAGGGTCTGCTTTTGGCGAGCCACCTCGAGCGCGGTGAGGCGCTCCTCCAGCCGATCTGAGCGGTTTTGCACGCGATCTAGCTCTTCTTGCATGGCCTGTAGCCGCTTCTCCATGGCTTCGTCGCTTGCGCAGCCGGCCATTGGCGGACAAAACAGGAGGGCGGTCAGCAGGGCCGCGGATCGGGTCACGACAAAGGGGTGATGCATGCTCTTCCTCGGCGGGATCCTACGGCACAATCCAAGGGCAGGCCAAAAAGGTCGCCCTGGGCGCGCGCCCTCGGAAGGCCGACCTTGCCCAAGCAAGCGTCGAGCCAAGCCCCCGCTCGGCTCGTCGCAGGGGCGCGCCGGTAGCGGCCCGATACCCCCAACGGTGCAGAGACTGGACGCACTGCAGAAAGGCGTTTACGTTGACTGACGTGGGTCTCCGCAAGCGTACGCGTAAGCGACTACGGAGCTTGGATCTCAACAAGACACTGTTCGTGCTGCCCAATCTGGTCACGCTGGCGGCGGTGTTCTGCGGGTTCAACGCCATCCTGATCGTTGCCACGGACAATCCCACCGTAGACGATTTCTACAGGGCCGCAGTCCTGCTGACGTTCGCGATGCTGTTCGATCTGCTCGACGGGCGCATCGCGAGGCTGACAAAAACCCAGAGTGCCTTCGGGCTTCAGCTCGACTCGCTCGCCGACATCATTTCTTTCGGGCTGGCTCCCGCGCTCCTGGTTTACAAATGGGTGCTGTTTCGGCATCCGGTCCCCGGTCTCATCTGCGCGTTCTTGTTCGTTGCCTGCGCGGCCGTGCGGTTGGCGCGCTTCAACGTGTTGACCGGAGCCGGCGGCAGCGGACCGGTAAAGCCGGGCAAGTACATCATCGGCCTGCCCACCCCACCCGCCTCCGGTATCTTGATTTCCCTGCTCTTGGCGAACCACGCCGTAGGCGGCGCTCTCGGCGCCGAGCAATACACGCTAGCCATCTTCGCGACCACCGTGGTGCTGGGTCTGCTCATGGTCTCCAACGTGCGCTTTCGGTCGTTCAAAGACCTGCAGCTCAACACCGGAACCATTGCACTGGTGCTGTTCACCATTGGCTCCAGCATTTTCGTGTGGCGCAGCTTCAAGCCGCAGTTCGTGCTGGTGTGGCTGTTGTCGGTCTACATTCTGATCGGCCTGGTCGAGACGCTCCGCGTCTTGGCGGCGCGCATCAGAAGCACACGGCGCGACTCGGCGCCGCCTATGGTTGACCCTGGGTGAGGGCGCGCTACGACTCTTCGCAACGCCCATGAGTGTCGCGAAAACGTTGCTCGTTGTCCTTGCAACTTGGCTTTTGCTAGGCCTGGCGGGCTGCCAGCGCGAGGGCTCGTCCAGCGAGCCCGAGGGTTCTGCAGAAGCTACCCCGCCCAAATCGGCCAAGCTCGAAGTCAAAGACGATACGCCGCACCTGCTATTGACCTGGGTCGACGAGCAGGGTGACTTCCACGTGGTCCAGAAACCCAGCGAGGTGCCGGAGGCTGGCAAAAACCAAGTGCGTGTCGTCGACACCCGCCGCGAAGACGGCACCAAAGACTGGGTTTACGTCGCGAACCTGACGCAGAAACGAGCGGATGGCACCTACAGCGTCGAAACCATGCCTCGCGCCAAGTGGGACGAGATTGGCGCCGAGCGGCGCAAGACCCGTATGGAAGCTCTGGCCCCGAGCGCAGCGCCGGCTTCACCTAGTGCCGCGCCCGCGCCCAAGGGTTCCGCTCCGCCCCACACCGGTCCGGCTCCGGGCAGCGGTTTGACCGCTATTGTGTACGGCGCCGACTGGTGCAAGCCCTGCCACTCCGCCGAAGCCTACCTGAAGCAGCGAGGAGTCCACGTCGTAATGAAAGACATCGACAACAGCGACGCGGCACGCGCCGAAATGCAAAAAAAGCTCGACCGCGCCGGCATGGGTGGCGCGCAAATTCCGATCATCGACATGATGGGTCAGCTCCTCGTCGGCTATAGTCCGGCCGCCCTCGATCGGGCCATCAGCACAGCTCGCAAGGCGACCACGCTGTAAGCTCCTCTTACTCCGTGGCCACTCTCACGAGCCAATCTTCCAGCTCGCGTAGCGACGCGCGTTCGAGCCGGTCGAGGGTCTCGTCCTCGACTTCACCGAAACGTGCTTCGAGCACGCGCATCAACACGGTCCTGAGGCTGTCGAGGTGAGCGTCCCGCGCTTCTTCGAACCCGCGCGCGTGCCCCGCCGCGTAGGCCATGTCCGCATTCGCGCGTTCTTCCGGCAAAGCCCCGAGCGTAGCGTGACGCCTGAGGCGCAGGCTCAAACGCTGCTCGCTTTCGGTCGTCAGCGCGCAGTCGGATTGGAGCAGCGGTAGCTCAGAATCGGGCTTCGAGGGAGAAGGTGGCCTCATCCAGATCGGGCCTACCGCATCCTGGTTCGGCGTGCATGCACAAAGCGCCGGAACGGCACGCTGGGCTCGCGCACTGACGTTCACAATGGCAGCCGGTCCATACTGAGGCGGGAGCCAGCCCGGCCCACAATGCTCTGGCTGTCAATATCGCGGCGGCGTTGCTGGCACTGGCGAAGGGGCGGGGCTGTGTCGTCCCCAGCAGCGATCAACGCGTGCACGTGCCGCCCAC
>CBFGRJ010000078.1:0-23514 GCA_965651135.1 uncultured Myxococcales bacterium | reverse complement strand
CACGAGAGCTGGAAGGCCGTCGGTCGTTTGGCACCGCTTCCAAGGCTGCCGCGGCACCACCCCACAGCGGGTCGGCCAACAATTCCGACTACGCGGTGGAACCTCTGCCCTTCTTGGACACCCCCTTGGACACCACACCGCTCAGCGAACGCTCGAGCGAAAACTGGCAGGGGCCCCAGCGCTTCGCGAGAAGACGGCGTGTCCTGAGGGTCTTGGTCGGGCTTTTCGTCGGAGCGCTCGCCGCTCTGCTGGTGTGGGGCGTATGGCAACGCACGATCGCGCTGTGGCCCGCCCATCTGAACACCGACGACACCTCGGTTTCGGACACTGACCGATCGTGGGAGCCCGCAATGCTGCCGCTGGTCAAACTCGAGACGGGTGACGGTGTCTCGCGCGATGGCTCCATCCCGCCCACGACCTCCATTCCGGAGCAGGACGCCAACTCGCTGACACCCGATAGGCCCCCGACGGACCAACCAGATGCTCCTAAACGGTCATCGAAAGCTCAGACCACTGACCTGACCCCCGATCAGATCGAAGCTCGCTATCGGCGTTGGCTGGAGCAGCAAAATCTAGTTCCCGTGGACGAGGTGACCGTCGATCGAACAGGCACTCTCAGCACCGCCAAACCAGAGGACCAGTAACGTTGATGCCAATTTTCACTTCACTGGAAGACGGGAAGACAGGAAGATTTCATATTTGGACCCGACCAGACCCGTCTGCGGTGATGCGATGATTTTTTTTGCGCGTTTGGCGCTTTTGCGGTTCGTTAGAAAGTCCCATCAGGGTTGATTCATGGGTTGCGCACCGGCTCGTTCCGTAGAGGTTGTCTCACGCGACCGATGACTTCATTGAGCACGTCCAAGCTGACCGGTTTGACCAAATGCAAGTCGAACCCTGCTCCTTGACTACGCTGTCTGTCCTTCTCTGTACCGTAGCCGCTGAGGGCCACGAGGATCAGATCGTGTTCGTTCAATGCTGCCCGTATGCGACGGGCCACCTCGAAACCGTCGAAGCCTGGCAGACCCAAATCGACCAGAGCGAGCTGCGGCTTTTCGGCCAGCGCTCGCGCCACGCCCTCCGGACCGTCCGTGGCTACGATGACCCTATGCCCTTGAGCGTGGAGCAGCGCGTTTAGCATGTCGCGAGAATCGGGATTATCTTCGACGATCAGGATATCGCAGCTTGCCTCGTCCCTTCGAGCGTCGACAGAGGGGACTGATTGTGGAGCTTCGACCGCTGGGAGCTCTACCGAAAACACGCTGCCTTTCCCCTCTCCGTCACTTGCCGCGGTGACCGTACCACCGTGCAGCTCCACCAGCTGCTTCACCAAAGTGAGGCCAACCCCGAGGCCTCCTTGTGTGCGAGCGAGCCCGCGCTCTGCTTGGGTGAACAATTCGAACACGCGCGGCAGCAGGTGGCGTCCAATGCCCACACCATTGTCTCGAACCTGAAGGATTACTTCGTGGCCGCGCTTGGCGACGCTCACGTCGATGCGACCCCCCTTCGGGGTGTACTTGATCGCATTCACCAGTAGATTGTTGACCACTTGCTCGAGTCGCGTGGGATCGCCACGTACCCACACGGATTCGGCCTGAACGTTCAGCTCGTGCTGGTCGAAGCGGCCACTAGCCGTCAATGTCGCCACCGAGTGCTGAACGATTTCTGCCGCGTCGACCACGTGGCTCTCTAGCGAGACTTTTCCGCTGACGACCCGAGCCACATCCAAGAGGTCGTCGACCAGACGAGCCAGGTGATTCACCTGCCGTTTGATCACCCGCTCGGCAGATACGCTGGACTGCGCTGAACCGCCTCGAGTCCGCATCGCCTCGATCACATGGATGGCATTGCCGATGGCCGAAAGCGGATTGCGCAGCTCGTGCCCGAGCATCGCCAGAAACTCGTCCTTGCTGCGATTGGCCTGCTCGGCCGCGGCTCGCGCCGCGCGTTCTCGTTGGAGCAGCTCTTCACGTGTTTCTTCGGCCTGCCGGCGCGCACGCGCCGCGCCTACCAGTGCTCGCGCAACATCGTCGATTTCGGCGATCTGCACCGGCCCCATTTCGGGAACTTCGCCGCGACCTACGGCATGCGCCGCCCCCCGCAGGGCCGTGATCGGTACAATCACCGAGCGCGCCATCGCAAGGGAAGCCAGCACTCCGAGCGCAATGGACAGCACGAGCCCCAGCGCCAGAGTCACCAGCGATTGCCCGACCGCTGCATCGATATCCGCAGCGGGAACACCTACTGCCACGCTCCAACCCGACATCGCCGAGCGGCTGAAAGCCGCGTAAATGGGCTGGCCCTCGAGCGTCATCGACCTACCCCATCCCTCGTTGGCATTGCCCATCAGCTTGCGCAGTGCTTCAGAGCCGGGCCTCCCCAAAAATCGCTCGTGCCCTCGAGAACGAGCAACATGGTTACCCATGGGGTCGAAGATGGACACCACACCATCCGGAGGGACCCGTTGTCTCATGATCACGGCACGCATCGACGTGGGGGAGACGAAAGCGGTGAGCACGTGAGTCACCGCCCGCGCATCGTCTTTTATCGGGACCCACACTGCGAACCCGCGCGTGTCGTCACTGACAGAAACCAGATTCCCCACAGCCGACTTACCGGTCTGAACCACCCGCTTGAGCGTCCTGTGCCCGGGATCGGCGGGCAGCGGGGCGTCCAGCGTTTGCCTCGTGTTCAGCAGCTGGCGGCCTTGACGATCGAACAATGCAACGCTGAGCCAAAGCGGCTTCGCCTGCGCCACGCGCACGGCTTCCCCACGAAAAGCGCTGAGATCGCCGTTCGCGAGCGCGTTCGAGGAAGCCAAGGTCTCCGCCACCGCAACGGTGTTTCCGAGCTCACTGTCAACGGCGCTCACCATAGCGCGCATCGTTTCGATGGTGGCGCGCGCCACCTCCCCTTCCTGCTGTCGATGCAGCAGCATGACTGCAATGGCTGAAAGCGCCGCGGTCGGCAACAACGCCGCAGCGACAATCACCCATAATCGCCTGTGCAGAGGAGTGGGCATCCGCTTCATCGAGTGCCACGAAATCCCACCGGTGACCAGGAGACGGCCAATGAGACCGTGGCCTCTAGCACCGTGTCATTTCGCGACATGCTCGAGCCACGTTGATAGGCAAGGCGCGCGTTGCCAACCGCTCAGGTCTTCTCGATGACGCCGCAAGCGATGGGAGCGCCCGAGCTCCCCGAGGGCTGCTTCGACTTGCCTAGGTCTTCACCCGAATGTACGACCACCGCCTTTCCGAGAAGTGACATGGGGTCATTCGCTTTCAAATTGGCCTTTTCCAGAGTGATCTCCAGGCGCCCATCACCCTTGTCATTGATCTCCACATTTCCGAGGTCGCCGAGGTGCCGCTCCGCCGCTTCACCAGGAAGCGCGTGCTGATGACCCTCCGGGGCGAAATGACTGCCCATGCTCTTGCCCTCGATGTCGCTGCAGTCGCCCTTCTCGTGCACGTGCAAGCCGTGTTTTCCTGGCGGCGCGTCTTCGAGCTCGGCGACGATACGGACCCCCTTGTCGCTGGCGAAAAACTCGACCTCACCCTCGATTTTTTGACCGTCGGCGGCCTTGAGCTCCGCCTCGGCTCGCTCTTTCGTCGCCGCTTCCGCCTTGGCGGCCTGCGTCGTCGGAGGATTCACCGGCGTAGGCGAGAGTGTGTCTGCCCCGGGCGTCTCGCGCGCCTCTTGTCGGGCTTCTTCCATCGGCTCCGCGGTGCGCTCTGAATCCTTGTCGCAGCCTAGGGCCAAAACCACCCCAAGCGCTCCAGCGAATGGCAATCCTATTCGGTTCAAGTGGAACATCAATGACCTCCGGTATGGTGGGTGCGCCATCCTCCGGCAAACCCTCCGCAAACCTCCAGCACGGAACATGCCACTCTTCATCGATTACCTCGCGCTGTGAAAGGCTAGGCACGCGATCACGCTCACGGCCCTTTGAGTTTCGCTCGGTTCCAAGCGCGCGTCACCATTTTGCCGCACGCGAGTCAGCTTGCCGCAGCGAGCCACGCTTCAGGCGAGCTCCCAGCAGTGATTCCCATGTGCGCGGCGCTGGCCCGTTCGCTGCAATGAGTAGGTGCGATGACGTCAGGTCTGCAAGGTCGGTACGGCTCGGTCGAGCCCACCAGGGAGGCACGCGTGGAGAATGGTACTCAATCCGATATCGAGCAGCTCAATTCGTTCCTGCGCGCCGAGCGTTCTGCTGTCGAGGCATATAGTCATTGTATCGGGCGGCTCAGCAGCCGAGGCCTGATCACGTTGTTGTCCGATTTGCAGCAGTCGCATCACAATCGAGTCAAACTACTGAGCGAACGCATCTCCGCCCTGGGAGGCTCACCGTCCGACAATTCCTACGATTGGGGCAGCGTGGCCCAGCTCTTCGAGACGGCGACCAACGGCATCGGTGAGCGCGCGGCTCTCCTCGCGCTGGAAGAAGGCGAGGACACGGACCGCCAACAGTACGAACGTGACTTGGTCGGCCTAACGCCGGAAACGCGCTCCTTCATTGCTACGAAGATCCTGCCCGAGCAACGGCGCAGTCAGGACATGCTGATCCAGCTGAAGGGTCAGCTGTGAAGCGGAGGCAAGTATGAGCAGTTCGACGAGTTACCCAAGTTTACTGGTGGCGACGTTGAGTGTGTGTGTCGCCGCTGGGCCTGCCCAGGCGGATTCATCCCAGGGCGGAGGTGGCAACATGCCGGCTTCGGCCACCCCGAGCAGCACCACGGCCCATTCGGAAGCTGAAAGCGAGCCCTTCGATCAACACCTGCCGCGCTCGGGACAGTCCGCGCAGCGCTCGGAGCCGAACATGCCCGCGGCGAGCAACGCAAACAATGCCCCGCGGCGAGCCTCCGATGACCTCGTGGAGAACTCCGAGCCCCCAGACGGAGCTCCGTTCGACGCTGCCGTGTTCGAGCAGAACACGATCCTCGATCTGGACGAATTGGCCCCCGTCGAAGTGATCGACCTTCAAGTAGGACTCAGGGCCATGAGCCTGTACCAAGGCAAACTCGACGGCATTGCCGGACCTCGGACGCGCCGAGCATTGCACCAGTACTTCGTCCAGCAGGCTCAGCTCGCACTCGACGGTAAGCTGAACGCCGCGGCGATCTCTTTGCTTGCCGCCACCCCCCAAGCCCAGCAAACCCCTTGATGGTGGAGGAGCTCAGGCATGCGTCATGCGATATGGCTGTTGAGCGTTGCCGTCCTAGCCTGCGGCGGGCAAAGACGGGATCCCGAACCGCCGCCGCCCCTAGAACCCATTGAACCGGTCCCGGCTCCCCTGACCATCACGGGCGCCGGCGGCACGGGCCTCCTGGGGACGGCTACGGGCAAGCCTGTCCCCGAACCCGTGGCAGTAGCCCAAACCGACGACAGCGATGGTCAAGCACCGGTCACCGGGAGCGGAGGCAAAGCCCCCCCACTGCCACATCAGGGCCCCACCCACGCCGCGGGAGGAACCTCCATGCTCACAGTATCCACGACGGCCACCACCAGCACCGTGCCCCGCATCTACTAACCCCTGTGAGCGATCCCCCTCAAAGAGTGGCTAGCTCGATGTTGTCGATGGTTCGGCGATAGTGGCTTCTCACGGCTGCCTTGCGCGCCAGTGCCTCGATCACCGGCGTGAAGAAATCCACGTCGTACATGCCGGACATGGTGTGGAGTCCTCCGGGGGAAAATACGTTCACCTCCATCAACTTGTCACCCACGATATCGAGTCCCACCAGAAACATGCCGTCCTTGATCAGCTTGGGTCTGACGGTCTCGACGATGCTGAGCATATCGGCCGTCACTTCGACCGGACGAGGTTCGCCACCAGCGTGAATGTTGCTTCGCATATCGCCGTCCGTATTGACACGCCGCAACGCGGCGCAGCGCCCGCCCGCGGTCAACGGAACCCCGTTCATCAAGAATAGGCGCACGTCGCCGTTGACGGCGTCAGGCAGGTACTCCTGCACTACCACGTACCCGTGGCTCGAGATCACTTCGGTGATCTGATTCAGATTCGCCGACTCTCCGTCCTTGACCAAAAACACGTTCTTGCCGCCGGAGCCCTGGAGAGGTTTCAGCACCGCCGTACCTCCGTGCTCGTCGATGAACTTGCGTATCTCCCGCCGGTTTCTGGAGATCAGGGTGCGCGGCCGCACGACCTCGGGGAACTGCTGGAAGTACGTCTTGTTCAGGGCGCTGGCCAATGCCCTCGGATCGTTGAGTACCACGGTGCCGGTGCGCGCTGCCAGCTGACCGAACAAGATGGGCGAGTATTGGGCCCAAGGACGGCGTTCGGCATCTTCGGCCGGGTCGTGGCGCAAGAACAGCACGTCGATATCGGGCAGCTCGACCCGCTCGCTGACGCCCTGCTCGCTCAGGAGTGAACGGTAGTAGTCTTCTTGGGTTTCGAATTGACCCTGAACTCCGGTAGCATGCGCACAGACTCGCCCCGAAGGGTCGTACGTGAAGTCGGTAACGCTGATGAACCAAACCTCGTGCCCGAGCTTCACGGCTGTATGGGCGAGACCCACGGTGGTGTACTTGGGGTTCTCGGTTTTCACATCATTGACGACGAATGCGAGTTTCATGGTGCCTCTCTCTGGCAAAGGTCAAAGACCGTTCGGGGTTGGCCCATCAGCGCCGACAAACGACGCTTGCCGCCCGAGGACTTCAAGACGCGCGGCAAGAGCGCCGGCGGATTGAGAACCTTCCGCCATCGGAGCTCTTCTACCAGCGGCGCGTGAAACGCCGAATATTTGCCGAGCAATAGCGATTCGAACCGACCCCCTTGGCGCAAATGCTCCAGCACATCCAAGACGCCGCGCAGATAGATGGCGTCTTTGGTGAAGCCACCTGCGCGAAACACGCGCATCGCCACGAAGAAAGCGTGCCGCTCCGGCAATGCAAAGGTCTTTCGCACTTCGCGAAATACTTCGACGAAGTCCGCACCGCTCACCAACTGTCGCACGGCAATCACGCGAGCCGCGAGCAGGCGTAGTCGCTGCGGCGTCAATCCGCCCGCCAGATATTCTCCAATGACCGCCAGCCCTTCTTGCATTTGGTCGTAGCCCGCCAGACCCGTGCTCATCAGCTCGAGCGGCTGGGTTTTGCCATTGTGATACGTCAACAGGTGCACTCCCACTTCGTGAGCAAGCAATGCTTCTGCCCGCCTCTCGCTGAGCAACGTGGTGCGAGGCACGAGCAGCGTGTGTTCGCTGACAGTCAGACTCGTCACGTCGTCGCGAATCAGCACCCTGGCTTCGAATCGAGGGTCCTGCTTGCGATAGTGTTCGAACTCTTGCATGACGCGCTTCCGGAACGCCTCCGCGCCCACGACAGCGCCCTCTTCTTCGTCCTTGTCCGATACGAAGGCTTCAGCAATACCGCGCCCCGCCCTGTACAACTTGTCTTCGACACCCCCGTAGACATGCAAGCTACCGTACAAACACTTGGGCGAGTTTCTGTGGGCTACCATGCCCAGCTGATTGTCGATGTGTTCCCGCTGCTCACGCAGCAGCCGAGCCAACGTGGGGTCATCGACTTTTTCGATCGGGAGCTGATACAGCGTGCGCCTGAGCTCGTCGGGATCGATGTAAATGGTCCGGTAGTGGAATTCGGGCCTGCGTTCACAACCCCCCGACACGAAACGCTGGAAAGCTGCCTCACCGTTGGTGGGCGTCAAGAGCAATAGCAGGTCGAAACTTCGGGATAGCTGGCTCAAGCCCCGTTCGATCTTCTCGACGTGCGCGTCGATGTGTCGGCGCCCCAAACTGGCCGCACATTGGAGCGTACGCTGTTGTTTGCTGTCGAGCAGCCGGTAGGCCATCTCCCGAAGAGCAGGGTGTAGGCGCTCGGCGAAGTCGCGCAGCAACAGACCCCGCAGCTTGCCGACGTTGCTGCTGTAAAACACCGGGTCGAGCTCGAGCACGATGCGGCTGATGCCCTCCCCGTCGAACGTGTCCAGCAAGGCGTTCGAGCCGACGGCGTCACCCACGCGCACCTGGATGTTCAGTCCCCGCACCTTGCGGCGACACAAGGTCTCTTGGAAAGCCCTCAGGGCATCACGCTCGGGCTCGCGCGCAGCCCGGAAGCGGAATGTCACGACGGGACTCGTCCTTTGCGGAACATCGGCCTGGTTTCGATTCGATGGCTCCGCGAGCACGACCAATGCGCAGTGGCCGAATTCCTTGATCGTTGCCGCCAAAAGAGTGTCGAGCGCAGGGCGAGCTTCCTCTAGGGCGGCCCCCCCCTCCACGATCAGGTGATTCGGCGAACCCCGCGTCAAGAGCTCCAACGACACGTCCCGCAGCTCATGGCGTGCTTTGCGGTCGTGAAAACAAACCAACGGCAGCGGCCGGTCGAACGCCAGGTGCCCTCCGTGTCGAAGCCGCGCCACGATCGGGAATTCGGCTGGCGTTGTCGCCGCCCCTGGTGTCGATAGCTCTGCCATTACCGAGCCAGCTCCTCACGCAGGCCGGGCAACGTCGACTCCAGAGCCGCCCTAATCGCCGCGACGGCGCGAGGGTCGGCCTCGCCGGACCATTCGTCCATGAAGAACTTCTTGAACTCGAGCGCAAGTGCACAGCCTGTCACCGGAAAATGCTCGTGTACCCAGCGGCATAGATACCCGCCTTGAAATCGCACGTTTTCTCGGACGTCGAGGCTGCTGCCCATGAAGTCGAACCGACGAAGGTCGTCCATGAACCGATCGACGACTCGTGCCCAGCGAGCTCGATTCATCGAGCCGGTGCCGACATTGACTTCCGGGTTCAGTTCCGGATCTGCGGGCTCCGCCCACGCTCCCGCACGCCGGTGATTGTAGCTGTGCAGATCGAACACCACGAACTTTCCGTACCGTTGCTCGAGATCATTCAAAATCTCCAGCATCTCCGCGTAGTACGCTCGGTACTCGCGCATGGTCTTGGCGAGCGTGCCGTCATCGAGCGGCTCGTGCCAGACCCGCAATCCCCAAGCATCTTCCGGTTTCACGTACACGGCCCCCGTAGGCGGGCGATTGAGATCCACTTCGAAACGAGAGCGGCACGGCACGAGACGCGTCGGGCACACCACCGTCCAAAGGTCGGTGAACGGGTCCTCCTCACGCAATCGATCGGCGTCATTCAAGGCCAGTTTCGGCAGCAAGCTCGGGCGAACCTGGTGCGCGGAGTGGAGACTAGTCGCGACGAACGGGCCATTGCCGCGCTCGATCTCCAGCAAAGAGCTCGTTGAAGCGCGTTCGCGCCGGCGAGACGTGGTCTTCATACGCTTCAGGCCCCCCACCTGTGCAAGAGTCATGCGCAGGGCGACGACATCGGTCGCAATCCGATCTCTAGAGCAGCGTTTGCACGAGGAGCATCAAGCAAGAGCCATTTTTCAATGGTCAAACTCTCGCGGTGTTGAGGCGGCTTACGACACTCATCAGCACGCGTCGTGGCTTTGTTGCATTTCGCTTGCTTAGCGAAGGGTTCGGCAGACCCATCCTGACAAAGTCAGACACGACGCGGAATATCGGGGCATAATGCCCCGCCCACAAAGCGACTTGAAATGCTACGGTCATTCAGGCGCGCCCATGCTCTTCTGCCCCGAGCACGACTCAGGCGACCATGAACTTCAAACCGACCGATATTCCTGCCCCCGATCAAGCAGCCGGTATCCTGGTGGTCGATGACAGCGCCAGTAATCTGCTGGCCGTCAGGACGGCTCTCGAGGGCCTGGACGAAGATGTGGTGCAAGCACAATCCGGCAACGAGGCACTGCGTCATCTGCTGGCCAGAAACTTCGCGCTCATCCTGCTCGACGTGCAAATGCCGTCCATGGATGGCTTTCAAACAGCTCGCTTGATACGCAAGCGCGAACGCAACCGCGATACACCCATCATTTTCATCACCGCACACGACTACGGCAGCCAAGACATGTTGCATGCCTACGGCATGGGTGCAGTCGACTTTCTGTTCAAGCCGATTGTGCCGGAAATTCTGAGGGCCAAGGCCTCGGTTCTGATCGCCTTGCAGAAGCGTACGGCCAAGGTCGCCGAACAGGCTGCTCTCTTGCGAGAGCAAGAAAGGCGCCTGCACGAGCAAGAGCTCGCCCGCCACGAACGCCGCTGGGAAGAAGAAGCGCTGCGCAGGCAAATGGAGGTGAAATCTCGAGTGGCAGAGGAAATGGCTCAGCGCGCAGAGGAGCTCAGGCGCACCGTCGCCGAACGCCAGGCCGCACAAGCCGAGCTCACACTGATCAATCAGCGCCTCGAAGAGTCGGACCGGCGCAAAGACGAGTTTCTCGCAGTCCTGGCGCACGAGCTCCGCAATCCCCTTGCGCCCATCGTGACAAGTCTCGATCTGTTGGAAATTCTTGGCAAGCACGACGACTCGGAAGCAGCCGACAAGCTCGTCGCTGTGCGAGCCGCCATGCGCCGTCAGGTCCAGCATTTGGTGCGGCTGGTGGATGATCTGCTGGATATTTCTCGAATTAGCTCGGGAAAAATCGAGCTTCGCAAAGAACCCATCGAGCTCACACCGGTCATCGAGCAAGCCATCGTGACCGCTCGCCACTTGCTGCGCGAGCGCAACCAGTCATTGACGCTGAGCCTGGCGGAAGAGCCGATCGTGCTGTCGGGTGATGCGGTTCGCTTGACTCAGGTGGTGGCCAACCTGCTCAACAACGCGGCTCGGTACACACCGCCGAGCGGCACCATCACTATCTCTACGGAGGTCGACAGCGGCGAAGCCGTGATCCGCGTTCGAGACAGCGGTCAGGGCATCCCCGACGACATGATCGACTCCATCTTCGATACGTTCGTGCAGTTTCGCCCCAGGGGCGGCGGCCTGGGGCTGGGTCTAACGCTGGTCAGGCGCCTGGTGGAGCTGCACGGCGGGCGGGTGACTGCCAAGAGTTTTGGCACCGACAACGGCAGCGAGTTCGTGGTGCGCATCCCCGCGGCGGATGCGGTGCTTTCCCCGGCTGAGTCAACCGAAGCTCCGTCGCCCCCGTCGGGAGAGCCGCTGGACGTGGTCGTCATCGAAGATCACGAAGACATTCGCGAAATGGTGACTTTGCTGCTCACGAATCAGGGACATTCAGTCAAGGCAGCCTCGACGGGATCGATGGGCGCAGACCTGTGCATGTCGACACGCCCGGATGCCGCTCTAGTCGATATCGGGCTCGACGACCTGGACGGCTACGCCGTGGCGAGGCGCGTATGCGCTGAATTGGGCCCCGACGCCCCCTACCTGATCGCCATGACCGGCTTCGGTCAGGAAAAAGATCGCAAACGAGCATTCGAAGCCGGCTTCAAGGCGCACCTGATCAAGCCGGCCACTGCGGACGAGATCGCCGATGTCTTGGCACGCGTTCCCAGTCGCCGGTCCTCCAATGCCGTCAAATCGAATTCTAGGGACATTGCTTCGTGAGCCGCTTCACCGGAGGCAGATTTGGTCAGACTAGCCAGTCACAAAACCAGCAGGCGCAGTTCGCGAGGGCTTGCCAACGGAACAGCTAACGGCAAGGCCGTATCCGACCAGCTCGACAAAAGGCAGCTGCTCTCAGCGCTGCGTTCGCTCAAGCGAGGGGACTTCGAGGTCAGACTGCCTGAAGGGCTGAACGGCATCGACGGGCAGATCTGCGACGCGCTCAACGAGGTCATGCAAACCTCCGGACGCCTGCGCAGGGAGATTTTGGAGCTCAAGAACAGCGTAGGCGTGGAGGGGCGTACGCGGCGCAGACTCAATCACAATGACATGCGCGGGGGCTGGCTCGACTACACCGAATCCGTCAACGAGCTGCTCGACGGGTTGACGAGCCACAACAACGAGGTGGTCCGAGTGGTCACCGCCGTGGCGCGCGGTGACCTATCCCAGTCCATCGACGTAGAAGGCCTGGAGCACCCTCTACGCGGTGATTTTCTCGCCTCTGCCCGAACCGTCAACAGCATGGTGGAGCAGCTCGCCAATTTCGGCAGCCAGGTGACACAAGTCGCTCACGAAGTTGGCGTCGAAGGCAAGCTGGGAGCTCAGGTACGTGTGGAGGGCGTGTCAGGCGCATGGAAGGAGGTCACCGACAGCGTCAACCGAATGGCCAGCAACTTGACCACTCAGGTGCGCGAGATCGCTCGTGTCACGACAGCTGTCGCTCAGGGGGACCTGACCAAGACTATAGGCATCGAGGTTCAAGGCGAAATCCTCGAGCTCAAAAACACCATCAACACAATGGTCGACCAGCTTGGCCTGTTCACTGACGAGGTGACCCGCGTCTCTCGTGAAGTGGGAACCGAGGGCGTGCTCGGTGGGCAAGCGCAAGTGCGTGGGGTATCGGGCGTTTGGCGCGAGCTCACCGAAAACGTGAACTCGATGGCTCAGAACCTAACGGACCAGGTGCGCAACATCGCAGAGGTCTCGGCAGCCATTGCAGCCGGCGACCTCAGCAAGAAGATCACCGTCGAAGTCCAGGGCGAGATCCTCGAGCTAAAAAACACCATCAACACAATGGTCGACCAGCTCAGCTCTTTCGCCGACGAAGTCACTCGAGTTTCGCGCGAGGTGGGTACGGACGGCATCTTGGGTGGTCAGGCGAAGGTCAAGGGAGCGTCGGGCGTCTGGGCGGAGCTCACCGAGAACGTGAACTTCATGGCCAACAACCTGACCGATCAGGTGCGCAATATCGCGGAGGTGGTGACCGCGATCGCCGAAGGCGACCTTAGCCGCAAGATCACGGTAGACGCGCGGGGTGAAATCCTGACCCTGAAGGACACCATCAACGCGACCGTCGACAAGCTCAGCCGCTTTTCTTCGGAAGTCACACGTGTGGCCAGGCTGGTGGGTACCGAGGGAACTCTCGGCGTGCAGGCCGAGGTGCGCGACGTTTCCGGTGTTTGGCGTGAGCTCACCGAGAACGTGAACCTGATGGGTCGCAACCTGACCGATCAGGTGCGTGACATCGCCGATGTGACCACTGCGGTTGCCAATGGCGACCTCTCCCGCAAAATCACGGTAGAGGTCAAGGGTGAGATCCTCACCTTGAAGAACACCATCAACGCGATGGTCGACTCGCTGAGCTCCTTCGCCGACGAGGTGACGCGCATGGCGCGTGAAGTCGGTACAGAAGGTGTGCTGGGCGGGCAGGCCGTAGTCCACGGCGCTTCGGGGATCTGGAAAGAGTTGACCCACAACGTCAACTCGATGGCCAGCAACCTCACCAACCAGGTGCGCAATATCGCCGGAGTGGCGCGCGCGGTGGCCCATGGCGACTTGTCGCGAAAGATCACGGTGAACGCACGCGGAGAGGTGCTCGATCTAAAAAACACGATCAACGACATGGTCGACCAGCTGAACGCCTTCGGCGCCGAGGTGACGCGCGTCGCGCGCGAAGTGGGCGTCGAGGGCAAGCTGGGTGGTCAGGCCGCCGTGGTCGGCGTAAGAGGCATCTGGAGCGAGCTCACCGAGAACGTGAACCTCATGGCGAGCAACCTGACCAACCAGGTGCGCGACATCGCCGGGGTGACGACCGCGGTAGCGCGCGGCGATCTGACGCGGAAAATTCAAGTCGATGCGCGCGGCGAGATCCTGGAGCTCAAGAACACCGTGAACACCATGGTCGACCAACTCGGTGCTTTCGCCGAGCAGGTCACGAGGTTGGCTAGCGACGTAGGCGTCGAGGGCAAGCTCGGCGGACAAGCCGACGTCGAAGGCGTGTCTGGCACGTGGCGCGATCTGACCGACGCGGTCAATTCCATGGCTAACAATCTAACGACCCAGGTGCGTAACATCGCGCAGGTGGCGACGGCCATCGCACAGGGCGACCTGAAAGAGAAGATTGTCGTGGATGCCCGCGGCGAGATTCTGGAGCTAAAAAACACCATCAACACCATGGTCGATCAGCTGAGTGCGTTTGCCGAGCAAGTCACGCTGGTGGCGCGCGAGGTGGGCACCGAGGGCAAGTTGGGCGGACAAGCGGCGGTGGTAGGTGTACGCGGAACCTGGAAGGAGCTCACCGACAACGTGAACTTGATGGCGAGCAACTTGACCGCTCAAGTTCGAGACATTTCACGAGTCTCGAGCGCCATCGCCAAAGGAGACCTGGGCCGCAAAGTGACGGTGCAGGTGCGCGGCGAGTTCCTGGATTTGAAGAACACCATCAACACTATGGTCGACCAGCTGAGCTCTTTCGCCGACGAAGTCACGCGCGTAGCCAGGGACGTCGGTGTCGAAGGCAAGCTCGGCGGACAGGCCGAGGTGCGCGACGTTTCCGGAATTTGGAAGGAGCTGACCGATAACGTGAACCTGATGGCCAGCAACCTGACCAATCAGGTGCGCGACATTGCCACCGTGACGACCGCAGTGGCCAACGGAGACCTTTCCCGCAAGATCACGGTAGAGGTGCGCGGCGAAATTCTAGAGCTGAAGAACACCATGAATACCATGGTCGACCAGCTGAGCTCCTTTGCCGACGAAGTGACGCGCGTAGCGCGTGAGGTAGGCACCGACGGTATTCTGGGAGGACTCGCCGAAGTACGTGGCGTCTCGGGCACCTGGCGTGAGCTGACCGACAACGTGAACGTGATGGCGCTGAACCTGACGGAACAGGTACGCGGCATCGCCCGGGTCGTCACCGCCGTGGCCAACGGCGACCTGAAGCAAAAGCTGACCCTGGACGCGAAGGGCGAGATTGCGACGCTCGTCGAAACCATCAACAACATGATCGTAACGCTGTCGACCTTCGCCGATCAGGTCACGAGCGTCGCCCGCGACGTCGGTGTAGAAGGCAAGCTCGGCGGCCAGGCAGACGTACCTGGGGCCGCTGGAATTTGGCGAGACCTCACCAACAACGTGAACGAGCTTGCCGGCAACCTGACACGCCAGGTGCGCGCCATCGGTGACGTGGCCACCGCGGTCACCAAGGGCGACCTCACACAGTCGATTACGGTCGAAGCGCGCGGCGAGGTCGCGCTGTTGAAAGACAACCTGAACCAGATGATCGTCACGCTGGCCGAAACCACGCGTGTCAACGAAGAGCAAGACTGGCTCAAGACGAACCTTGCGCGCTTCACGCGGATGCTGCAGGGGCAACGAGCGCTCGTCAGCGTTGCCGAGCAAGTGCTGTCCGAATTGGCCCCGGTCATGGACGCGCAGCACGGCGCCTTCCACATCTGCGAAAAAGAAGAGAACGAGACCTCTTTGAAGCTCGTCGCTGCCTATGCTTTGACGGACAAGCGACGAGCCTCCGTGCGGTTTGCCTTCGGCGAAGGACTGGTCGGCCAGGCCGCCCTCGAGAGAAAGCGTATTTTGCTTTCGAACCTACCGCCCGATTACGTGCGCGTCAGCTCCGCGTTGGGCGAGGCCGCGCCGTCTTGTCTGGTCGTGGCACCCATCGTGTTCGAAGGCGAAGTCAAGGGCGTCATCGAGCTGGCGGCCTTCAAGCAGTTCAGCCCCATTCAACTCGCGTTTCTGGAGCAACTCATCGACAGCCTGGGCATCGTGGTCGCCACTATCGAAGCGACCATGCGCACGGACGAGCTCTTGCGACAATCCCAAGGCCTCACCGAAGAGCTTCGCACCCAACAGGACGAGCTGCAGCAGACAAATGAAGAACTCGAGGAAAAGGCGCGGCAGCTCACCGAGCAGAAAGCCGAGGTAGAAAAGAAAAATCGCGAAGTCGAGCGGGCGAAGCAGGAACTGGAAGAGAAAGCGGAACAGCTGGCGCTGACCTCACGCTACAAATCGCAATTCTTGGCGAATATGAGCCATGAGCTACGCACACCGCTCAACAGCCTGTTGATTCTGTCGCGCCAGCTCGCCGAAAACCGCAGTGAGAACCTGAGTGAACGTCAGGTCGAATATGCTCGTACCATTCACCATTCGGGCACGGACCTTTTGAGCCTGATCAACGAAATTCTGGACCTGGCGAAGATCGAGTCCGGAACCATCGCGCTCGACCTGCGGCCGGTACGCCTCGAAGATCTACGCGAATACGTAGAGCGCGGGTTTCGTCAAATTGCGGACGAGAAGGGCCTGGCCTTCGAGATAGAGATGAGCGGGGAGCTCCCCGAATGGCTCACCACGGACGACATGCGCCTCAAGCAGGTCCTCAGGAATCTTTTGGCCAATGCCCTCAAGTTCACCGAAACGGGCAGCGTGAAGCTGCTGGTCACACCGGTACACGCCGATGATTTCGGGGCCGAAGCGCCGAGCCTACGCGAAGCGGCGCAGATCATCGCTTTTTCCATCGTCGATACGGGTATCGGCATCGCCAAAGACAAGCAGAAAATCGTGTTCGAAGCCTTCCAACAGGCCGATGGAGGTACGAGTCGCAAGTTCGGGGGCACGGGTCTCGGTCTCTCGATCAGTCGCGAGATCGCCACGCTGCTCGGCGGCGAGCTTCATCTGTCGAGCGAGCTCGGGCAAGGCAGCGTCTTTACGCTGTACCTGCCGAGCAGTTACGTCCCAGAGATAGCCATCGAGTCCCGCGTCTCGCGCTCCCAACACACCAGAAGGTCCTCGATGAGCTCCAGCTTGGCTACGCCGCCCCGCGTGCAGGACGATCGCGCCAAGCTCGACGGGACCGCCCCGGTGCTTTTGATCATCGAGGATGACGACCGTTTCGCCCGGCCGCTCCTGGAGCTTGCGCGGGCGCGTGGCTTCCGCGGCGTGGTGGCGTTGAGCGGCGCCGACGGGCTCGAGCTCTCACGGCGTATCAAGCCCGATGCGATCAGTCTCGACCTGGCCCTGCCCGACATGGACGGCTGGGTGGTCCTGGACCAGCTCAAACACGACCCAGAGACCAGAAACATCCCAGTGCAGGTAGTCACTGCTTCGGACGAAGAGCGCCGCGGTCTGGAACAGGGAGCTCTTGCTTTCGTGACAAAGCCAGCCGACGAAGCAACGCTCTCGCAATCACTCGACAACGTACGCGCGTTCTTGACCCGCAGCTGCAAAGAGCTGCTTTTGGTGGGCGGCGAGGACTCCGAAACGGAGACACTGCTGCAGTTGCTCGGCAACGGCGACCTGCATACGGTCATTGCCACGAGCGCCGCGGAGGCGCTGGCCACTCTGGAGGCTCAGCAAGTGGATTGCATCGCGGCGGCTCATCTTTCTACCGGCACCTCGTGTTTCGACCTGCTGCATGGCTTGAAGGAGCGACCGGGGCTCTGCAAGCTGCCGATCATCGTTCGAGCCACTCACGAGCTGACCGATACCGAAGAGGCCGAGATACGGCGGGCCGCCCACGGGCTTATCGTCAACATCGTGCGCACACGGGAGCAGCTCATCGATCGGATTTCTTTGTTCTTGCACCGCAAGCCACGCCCGGGCTCGGCCGGTGAAGCCGGTGCGGTCGGACCGCTCGATCTTGGGCTGGCCGGCAAAAAAGCCCTGATCGTGGATGACGATCTGCGCAACGTGTTCGCCACCACCGCGCTTCTGGAACAGTATCAAATGGTGGTTAGTTTTGCCGAGAACGGTCAGGAAGCGCTGGCCAAGCTCGACGCCGAGAGCGATATCGACGTGGTGTTCATGGACATCATGATGCCCGAAATGGATGGCTACGAAGCGACGCGAAGGATTCGTCAGCAGGCACGCTTCGCGAAGCTTCCCGTCATTGCGTTGACGGCCAAGGCCATGAAAGGCGACCGTGAGAAGTGCATCAGTGCGGGCGCCTCCGACTACATCACCAAGCCCATCGACTCGGATCAGTTGCTCAGCCTCCTCCGAGTATGGCTCTATCGTTGAAAAGTCTGCGTAGCTGATCAATCCGAACCAAAGTTGCGGACGTACCAGTCGTAGGTGCTGGCGATACCCTCGCGGAGCCCGATGCGCGCGTTCCAGCCGAGCGAGCTCAGCCTGCTCACATCCAGCAGCTTGCGAGGTGTGCCGTCCGGCATAGTCGCGTTCCAGTGCACGCGACCGGTGTATCCAACGACACTTGCAACGAGGTCGGCCAGCTCGCGAATCGTCACGTCTTCGCCAACGCCAACGTTCACGAAATAGTCGTCACGCTTGGCATCGTAGTGCTGCATCAGAAACACGCATGCTGAAGCCAGATCGTCGACGTGCAGAAATTCGCGACGCGGTCGACCGCTGCCCCAGAGCTCGACTTCGGCGCTACCTGCTAGCTTGGCCGCGTGGAACTTCCTGATCATGGCGGGCAGCACGTGGCTGAGTTTTTCATCGAAGTTGTCACCAGGGCCGTACAAGTTCGTCGGCATGGCGCCGATGAAGTTGGTGCCATGCTGGATGTTGTAGCTGCGACACATGACGAGTCCCGCGATCTTGGCGATTGCGTACGCCTCGTTCGTGTCTTCGAGAGGACCGGTGAGCAGGTGTTGCTCCTGCATGGGTTGCGGCGCAAGTTTCGGATAAATGCACGAGCTACCCAAGAACAGCAGCTTCCGCGTTGCGAAGCGGTACGCCGCATCGATCACATTCGTGGCAATTTGCAGGTTTATACGGATGAAGTCGGCGCGGTAGGTATCGTTGGCGTGGATGCCGCCGACCTTCGCCGCCGCCAGAACGACGTACTCCGGTCGATGGTTGGTGAAGAACCAGTCCACCTGACTCGGGTCAGTCAGGTCCGGTCGGGGATCGGGAATGAGCAGCTGTGAGAATCCGAGGGATTGGAGATGTCGGACCAAGGCCGAGCCCACGAGGCCCGTATGGCCGGCAACATAGATGCGGCTGTCGAGTTCCATGATGATGGGATTCCTTGCTGACTGAACCCCGAAGTAATGCACGGAACGCACGAGCGCAAGCGCTCTGGCTTGCCTCTTGCGAGCGGCACCAATCTTGCTGGCGGGTGTCCATGCCGAAACGCATGAGCGCGACGGCAGGAGCAGAGGGAAATGACAGCTGATTCGGAACCCAGTGAGACTCGCCCAAGGCCCGCCGAAAGCAAAGCATGGCAAGTGCGCCAGCTCGTCGTGGCCACCGACTTCTCGGACCCCGCTTCGCGAGCGTTGGATTATGCCATGGTCATTGCCAAGCAGTTCGAAGCACACCTAGAGCTGGTCCATGTCTTCAATGTCCCGCTACAAGTGCCCCTCGAAGGTAGCGGACCTGCCCTGTCCACCGGAACACCGGCCATACCTACACCCAACACGTCACTCTTATTCGAGCAGCGCAAGGCGTTGGAGCAAAAGCTCGAGCAGCTGGCGGCGGAGTGCAATGCTCGGGGCGTGCCAACCAGCCATCGATTGTTGCAGGAAGAGAAGGCAGAGCGAGCCATCGTAGACGCCGCGCAAGACGCCGAAGCCGACCTCATCGTGCTAGGCACACACGGCCGAACGGGGCTGGAAAGGCTTTTGCTCGGCAGCGTAGCCGAGGGGGTGCTGCGTCGCACGACGCTTCCCGTATTGGTAGTCCCCGCAAAAAGTAAGGGCTAGTCCTTGGCGCCGAGAGCCGTTTCCAACTTTGCCAACAGCTCATCGAAGGGCTTGCGAAACTTCTCCACGCCCTGCGCCTCCAGCTTCGAGCAGATCGAATCGATACTCAAACCCAGTTGCGCGACCTGTTCGAGAATCAGCTGGGCACGCTCGACACCTTCGGTCAGCCTCCGCGCGGGAACACCGCGCTCACGGTAAGCATCCAACGTGCCTGGCGGCACGGTATTGATGGTCTCAGGTCCTATCAGCGCTTCGACGTACTTCAGCGCGTCGAAGCTCGGGTTCTTAACGCTGGTGCTTCCCCACAGCAACCATTGGGCGCGCGCCCCACGTTCGCTCAAGTTCTGCCAGCGAGGCGTGCCAATGAGTTCCCGGTAGATTTGGTACGCGGTCTTCGCAGAAGCCAGTGCCACCTCGCCGTACAACTGCTTTGCCAGCCGTCCGCGGTCCCCCCCTTCGTGAATGAACTGCTGCAAGGTGGGATCGATCATCGAGTCGATCCGACTCAGAAAGAAGCTCGCCACACTGCGCACCCGGTCGATGGGCTCCCCTCGGTTCACCCGCTGCTCCAAGCCGGCCATGAACGCATGTGCTACTTGTCGATAACGAGGCAGCCCAAACAGCAGCGTGACGTTGACGTTGATTCCTTCTGAAGTCAGCTGTTCGATGGCCGTCAACCCCTCGTGTGTGGCTGGAACCTTGATGAATACGTTCGGACGCGACAATCGCTGCCAGAGCCTCCGTGCCTCCCGAACGGTGCCGGCCGAGTCGAAAGCCAACCGTGGATCGACTTCCAGACTCACCCATCCGTCCCAACCATCCGTGCTTTCGTAGAGGGGTCGGAAGATGTCGGCGGCTAGCTGCATGTCGCGCACCGCCAATGCCTCGTACAAATCTTTGGCAGAGCCGACCTGTCCGGCATGTTTGCGAATGCCGCGATCGTAGTGGTGCCCATCGGCAATAGCCTCTTTGAAGATCGAAGGGTTCGAGGTGAGCCCCTTGACTCCGTCTTGCTTCATCAGTCGACCAAGCTCCCCATCCAAAAGCTCCGGGTGGAAATAATCCAGCCAGAGCGCCTGCCCGTACTCGCCGAGCGCTTGCGTCGGCGTCTTGCTCACCGGCGTATTTGCCATAACAACGTGCGTCACGAATGCGTCTCCTCGCAAGCAGCGCAGCAGGGACCATGCCAATCGCCCGTGGCGCACCAACGACGAAAAGTGCGACCTCGACCCTAGGCGAAGAAGCCGCTACCCGACAGGAGTGCCTCGCCGAGGCAAACAGCCGCAAGCCCAGCCCGCGGTGTGCTGGTCCAGCTCCTCAATCTAGCCCCAAAGCCCTCCAGTCGATGCTTCGCCTCGCTGGATATTCGAGCCACGGGGTCGCGCCGGAATCCGTCACCCTTCCATAGCTGATGAGCTTCAGCGGCTTCAGGGGTTTGCCGCGCTTTTCACCGGGCATCGGCGACTGGTCCTGCACCCACCAAACATCGAACGCCACCAGCTGGTCTTCAGGCTTGCCACCGTACTGGTGGACTTTGAGCAGATACTCCCGCAGGTGCTGGCGATTCGGCGCATTCCCCGAGTAGCGAATGCGGTTGTGATAGTCACACCAGAATTGCTCGTGACCCCAACCGTCGGGGGCGTGGGGATCGAAGTCCGGTGCGAGGCCGGTGAGCGGATCCAGCTTTCGTCCGTCTTTGGTGCGTCCGTCCACCACGAGGCGGCCATCTTCGTACGGTGGCTCGGGAGCGAACATGCCCCAACCCTGCAAAATCCGCGGGTATTCCACCAATTTGACGGCCCATTCCGGCCGTTTGAGCTTGATGCGCCTGGACGCGTAACGGTTGTCGTGGATCAACGCCATCACGACGGCTGCGAACAAGAACGCGATGATGAGTTCCTTGACGCCCAAGCCGAACTTCTCGAGCTCCAGCCGCAGAGTCCCCTTGTGTTCGACGAAGCGCGCCGGATCGGCAGCAGCTTTATCCGGAGCACGTGGCAGCGTGGTCGTGCCCCACCATTCGCTTGCCCTCACCCGCGCTCGGCGTGAACCGAGCGCTTTTCGAGCCAGCTGGCGCAATACGGGCAAATGGGGCCAGAAGAAGTAAAGCCATCCCAACGGCAGGACTCTGAGCGCCTCGCTCAGCGCGCGCTCCTTGGAATAAAACGTGCCACGCTCAGGATCGAAAACGACGAGGCCCGCCTTCGCGTCATAGCCCTGCGGCAGCTCGTGACTTTGCCGACTGTCGACGAAGGTAAGGCGCTCGAACGGATCGAGCCGATCGAGCACTCGACACACCTGAAAACACAGGCCCGCGTCTGCCTGAAAGATCACGGTGCGGGCTCGCACTTCTCGTGAGAACCACCGCGCTACCGCCGCATAGTCGCGCGCTCCCAGCAGTAGAATGGGGAACAGGCTCATCACGTAAGAAAACGGCCCGATGCGCGAGGTTGCCGCAATGCCCCCGTGCAGACCTACGACCAGCACGAAGATCAGGCGGCGGATCCAGGTCTGCCAAAAGGGAAATAGTATCAGGCATGCCAGCGTGCCCTCGACCACGAGCGTGGCATACGTCATCACGCGCAGCGGACCCAGCGCTACGTTCTCACGGATCCAGATACCCAAGTCGGTGACGATGCGGTCCTGCCAGAAAAACCAGTGTAGGGCCGTGCCGTTGCGCCACCCAATCCCGTCCTTGTGAACGGTATTGAAAAAATAGATGGCCGACCATTGCACCAGAAATAAAAGCACCATCAGCGAGTACACCTTGGTACTCGTGCGAAATGGATCCGGTGCGTTCAGATCATGCACGCTTCGATCGCGCTTGTATTTCAGCGATCGTAAGACTGCGTCCACGCTAAAGCGCTGTCCCATGGGAAGGAACAACGTGTAGACCGTCATGATATTGACCACGACGGTGCCGCCGTTCTCGACGAAAATGTTCCGGTTGTTGAGACTAACGATACAAATCGCGGAAATTAGGTGAACCAGCTTGGTCTTGTAGCCGATGGTGAACAGAAAGAACGCGACCAGCGTCAGCGAGAACGCGACCTGCACCTCTGCATAGGTCGAAAAGGCGTGATAAATGGAAAACAGGTTCCTCCCCATCGGGCGGAATAGAGAGAAGTGATTGGGCAGCAGGCCGTCGTTCGAATAGAACGCGCGGGCGTAGTACATGCGTCGGATGACCTCGACCATCAGCAGGCAGCCGAGGCAAATACGGTGCACGCCAAGCCAGCGGGGGTCGGCCGCCAGGTAGCGCTCTCTTAGAAAGGACAGCAGGCGGGTGCCCCACGGCTCCGCTCGCCGCTTACCCTTTTCTTCGGATGCTTCGTCCTCGGGTGATTCGTCCTCGGATGCTTCCTCGTCGTCGCCTTCGCTGTCGTCGGAGCTGTCGTCGGAGCCGTCGTCGTCACGGGTGCCGGCGGCCTGCTGGTCATCGGGCTTCGCCGTCGGCTCTTCTGCCTCGCTCGCATCAGCGTCTGTGTCCGAATCTCGCGAAACCATATTCATTCGATTCCATGGCGCCCGCCAGCTGGCGCGCCTTGCTCATGCCTTGCAGGGTCGGGTACGCTATCACCTCGCGCCGCGCTTGGCTCCATAGCGCGCCCCTCCGGATTTTGAACGCACTTTTTGGAGAAATCCGCCTGAATCCAGGACCTTACGTCGCGTCACCTGGGGCGTTGCAGAGCCTGGCGGGGCTGAAAGCCGGCGCTAGCTCCGCTCGGCCCAAGGTGCGAGCCAACACCTGACCGGCAGCGACGGCGGTGCTCATGCCGAAACCGCCGAGTGCCGCCAGCCAATGCAGCCCTAAAACCCTGGGATCTGCACCAATGACGGGTCGGCGATCTGGAGAAAACGTGCGCAAGCATGCCCAATAACGAACCACACTCGCCTCGGCCAACTCGCGGCCGACACTCGTGAGCTTGGGCGCGAGAGGCGCCAGCGCCTCGAGGGTCGCTTGGGGTGCGCCAGGCGGCCAAGGGGTCTCGTCGCACGGGCTCGCCAGCACGCGCTCACCCTCTCGGCGAAAATACACTTCGTCCTGAAGCCGCCACACCACGGGTAGGTTCGGTGCCAGTGGCTCTGCAAGCTTCAACAAAGCCAGGTGACGGCGCATGGGACTCAGAGGCAGCGGACAA
>CBFGRJ010000077.1:0-23589 GCA_965651135.1 uncultured Myxococcales bacterium | reverse complement strand
GGTCAACACAAGTCGTTCGTGGCGGAAGGCGTGCACCGAGCGCCGCGCGCGCTCGAGCGCCGGCTCGGCCAAAATACAGGACACGATGAGACCCAGCGGCTCCAAGCCATGCGCGATCGCCGACTGATGAGTACCCGACTGTGCGTCGCGAAAGAAAGCATAGTGGGTGTCCGGCGGCAGCGCGCAGATCGCAAGGACTTGGCGCTTGAGGCATTCGGCTCGAGCGCGCACGAGGCTTTCGTTGGGCAAGAGCAGGAGCGCCTCCACTGCTTGTAACAAGCTGACGGCCTGTTTCTGCGCATGCTCTTGAGCGAACGCCAGTGCCTCGGGTGGCAAGTAGACTTCGAGGGCTGCTTGCTCGCACGCCGGCTCGTGCTCCCCAGCATCGACCTGTTCGACGCGGCCTTGCTCGAAGCGCACACCCAGGGGCCGGCCGCCGCTCCGCTGCAGGTTCAAGCGCCCGGTGAAGCGTTGATTGAAGGCGTAGGCCAGCAATTCGACGAGCGCACTATCAGCGATAGATCCAGCGATCTCGGGCTGTCCTTCGTGTTGCTCGCCGGGAGCGGGGACCCATTGGGACATGGGTTTCGACATGGGGGGCTGATTATTACTCTGTGAGGTTCAAATGTCGATGCAGCAATACACGCGAAGCCTTTACGCGCAGCTAGCGTGAATTGCTGGACTTTTTGCCGGTTGGGGCGCCCGTCAAATGACCTGGACAGCATGTGTTTCACATTGAAACTATTCGGAAACTAGCTTCTCTCTGCGGCTATGACCCTCGCAGCCACGTCGCCGTCGAGCACTTGCCTCGGGATTTGTCACAAGCCGCTTTACCGTGGCCCCCCAATGGAGCCATAAGACGCCGATCTGCCCGCAACCCGAACGCCATGCCTAGCACGTCTGAAGCCATCACTCGCGGGGTTCGAGTCCACGTGACCGCCCGCTATTCGCCCGAGTATTCGGATCAGAGCCGCCGCAAGTGGTTCTTTTTGTACACGATCCGCATTACCAACGAAGGCAGTCGCACGGTCCAGCTTTTGAATCGTCACTGGGTGATCACCGACGCCCATGGCGAGACGGAGGAAGTTCGCGGACCGGGAGTGGTGGGCCAGCAGCCGGTCCTGAAGAAGGGCGAGAGCTTCGAGTACACCTCCGGTTGTCCGCTCGATACCCCCTTCGGCTCCATGCAAGGCACCTACGAAATGCTGGTCGAGGGGGGCGAGACGTTCGAAGCCAAAATCGCAGGCTTTGCTCTGAGAGAGCGCGACGACGCCATCAACTGACGCCCGGGCGACGGCTACGCAGCGTCCTCAGAAATCCCAGTCCGAGTCGACTTCTACGACGCGAGTACCCAAGATGCCTCGCTTCGCGTCTGCGCGTACCACCAGGTAGTGTCGACCGATACCGTCGCCTCGGTTCGGTATGGCTCCACCGCCGCCAGCGATGTGCGCATCAATCCCGGCGTTGTCGAAGTGTATGTACGTGTGAATGTGACCGTACAGCGTCAAGTCGACGCCGTGCAGAGCCAGCTGATTGAGCAGCTTGGCTGCCTCGTTCTTACTCGCGAACCCTCCATGTCGCGTTCCACTCGGATCGAGCGGCGGTATATGCATGCTGACGACATGCGTCTGCGCGCGGCCTTGATCGAGCCAATGCCCCAGCCAATCGTAAACCATGGGGTCGAGCGTGGCGCTGGCCGAATCGAGCATCGTGAAACGCACGCCGAACGCCACGAAGCTGTAATTGCCTCGCCCAAATAGCTCGTGATAGACGGGCGGGTCCACGCCGAGCTCGTGATTGCCCAGGGTGGCGTAGTACGGAACGCGCATCGCGCCGAGCTCGCGCTGGAACCGTTCGAGCTCGGCGCGAGTACCGTTCGAGGTGAGATCACCCGCTCCCAACACGAACCGGAGGTCGGACTCTTGATTGACGCGCGCGATCATTTCGTGAAACCGGTCGATTGCCTCCTGAACGTCGTTCAACAGGGCAAACTCGAACACCCCGAGCTGGTCCACATCGGGAGGTGCTACGGTGAACTGCACAGGCTCGGTCGACAACAAGCGCACCGGCCAACTGGCTCGAGTTTCGGAGTGCCGCACGGGCTCTTCGATTACCGCGCCGCCTCCCCCCGTTCGCCGCAGCTCGGCTCGGGGCATCAGGTTGTGAATGGTGACCACGACCTCGTCGGACGCGCTCGCCGTGCGCGCCAGCGTGAATTCGAAGCCTGGCGTGCTGCCCCACAACGTGAGCGCACCCGGATGGAGAGCCAAGCAGGCGGCATGCCCCTCAGCCACATCTAGAGTGAGCCCATGCCCCCTCGCATGCCCCACCTCTCGATCGCGCTCCGCGCGCTCCTCGGCTACTCGCAGACAGCTGCCGAGCAATGAGACAGGCAAAACAACCAGGCTGAGCATGAGCAACGCCCAGCGAGGCAGCCGGCGCAGCAAGCTGCATTCAGTCTCCAAGACCGCCTCCCGCCGTGCCTGGTTGTCGATACAAGAGAGACAGGCCCAACACATAAGCCGAGCCGGCTTGAACGTCGACCAGCGCTCCGAAGCGTGAATCGAGGTAGCCGCGCGCCTCCAACCCGAAATGACCGATCGCGCCGCTGCCCAACCCCGGCAGCTTGCTACCGGCAGCGAAGTCGTCGTGGCGATGATCGTAGGTGAGCTTGATTTCGCCACCCCTCCCTGTCGGGTCACCAAAGTAGCTACCGAACGAGAAGCTCATCAAAAGCAGGCTACTGAGATCGCTGCCGGCACCGGGGGCTTCGTAAGCATAGCGCGTCAATCCGACACCTGCGCCGAGCTCGGCAAACGTGCCCCAGAGCCCAGGATCGACGCTGGCGAGGTCGAAGCGAGACTGCGCGGCGAGCTCGACCGTGGTCGCCTCGAAGCCGTCTGTCGAAAAGTCATGGCGCGTCAAGCCCGCCAGCACATCCAAAAAGCTGCCCAGCTCCGTGGCGTGACGCGACGTCGGCCCCATCAGTCGATACGCGACGGGTAGCCGGTAACGCGCGTTACGGCCTGCAATGGCGAAATCGGCGCGAGGCATCACGCGCAGAGCGCCCTGCCACAAGTCGAAGCCTTGCGTGAAAAAGTGACGAAAATCGAAGATGGGGTCGTACACGTAGCGGTAGCCAACCAGCGTTTCCATCGACGGCATGCGATTCATCGGCAGCCCGCGTGACGCCTGGGGCACGGCGGTACCGTAGACATCGAGCAGCCACGATCCGCTGAACAAAGCCACCCCGGACATGGCGATGAAAGCCTGAACGGGGACCAACACCGCATTGCCACCGAAAATAGGCGCGGGCGCCAACGCCACGAGCACGAGGCCAAGCCCCGCGAGCTCCATCCAAAACAAACGTTCGCCGAGCCGCTTGCAGCCGTGCACGTAGTGGCCGCTTCCGTGTAGCAGCACTCCCGGCACCAGCGAAGCGCCGATTGCCAGCCCGGTTTTGGCATTGGGACACCCTGACCAGCCGCTGTTCGATGGGCGCGGCGCCGTTTCGGCTCCTCGATCGTCGAGACTGTCGCCACCCGCCCGAGCCGGTTCGGCCTGCAATAGGGGGATGAGCCCTGCCAGTATCCAGGGCCGGATACCGCTGACGATGCGCCTGGTCCCGAGCTGCACTTGAAGCCTTTGCGTTGCGCAATGGCCAGCGCCTGTCAAGCGGCCTTGACAGCTCTGCGGTCCAACAGTCGGGCCGAGCGCGTGATCAGAAGCACACCCGTCGCCAGCGCCCCTGCTCCCCGGCCCGGTTCCGTGTTAGTACTGTGGCGATGCCTAGGGCCCGAGGCTGATGGACAGCAAACAACTGACGGCGATCAGTGGGGCGTTGGTCCACTCGGAGAGTCAGAGTGGCGTCAGCTATCGGTTAGAACGCTGCATCGGCGAAGGAGGCATGGGCGTAGCTTTCTTCGCGCTCCGTCAAGCTCCGGAAGGTGTCGCTCCCGTGGTGATCAAGATCGTCCGACCGGAAATCACCCTGAGCGCCGATCAGACCGCTGCCATTTTGGTCCGCAAAGAAGCAGTGGCGCTGGGTCGGCTCAACGAACGCGTCCCACCCACGCCTTTCGTGGTGCGTTTCGTAGACACCGGCACCGCAGAAGTCTTGGGACCTGGCACGCCTCCGCTGCCGTGGCTGGCGGTGGAGTACGTCCACGGTGGCATCGAGGGTACCAACCTACACGACCGCGTCAGGTACAGCTGCAAAAACCTGGGCTGTGCCTTCGAGCCCGAGCGCGCTGCCCATTTCGCCCGTTCGCTGGCCAGTGGGCTCGAAGCCATCCACGCCGTGGGTGTCATCCATCGCGACCTCACTCCCGGCAACATCTTGTGTTGTGGGTTCGGTGAAGCCGAGCTGTTCAAGATTTCGGATTTCGGCATCGCGCGCCCACAAGGCATGGCCCTGACCTTTGGCGATATCGTGCTCGGAACACCGGGGTACATGGCGCCCGAGCAGAACTCGAGCTCGGACGGCAACAGCAATCCCGCAACCGACGTCTTCGGCTTTGGCTGCCTTCTTTACTACGTGCTCACAGGCAGGCCGCTGTTCGACGTCAAGACACCGGTGCAGGCGCTCCTGAAGATGCGCGAGAAGCGCCCCAGCATCACCGAAACGCCGTTCCTTGCCCCAGCCTTGAAAATGCGTGACAACGCCTGCAAGGCCATTGATCACGCCATCGACCGCGCCACAGCGCTCGACCCCGCTGCGCGTCCACAAGCCGCCACCGAGTTCGCCGCGAGCGTGATCCCCTGGCTCAGCGAAGGCAATCGCCCACGGCGCCGTTCTAGGGCGCTTCTAGATAGCCTGCTGGGTCTATCGTCACCTGCAGATCTCGCGTCGTGGACGTGGACCGTGCGGCATCCGCCGGGTCAAGACCGCATCGTGCAATCCGCAGCCTGGGATGTGGACTGCCACTGCTTCACCATGACGACGCGTGGGCCCGCCTATTGGACCGGCGAAGCGTGGGTTGACCGACTCCCCGACGACGCTCCGCTCCCTCCGGGGCTGATGTTCGCGCGACGCTTCGACGCGGGTGGCTGGTTGGTGGGAGGGCGGCGCGGCACGTTGGCCGTCTACGGCAGCGACGGCGTGCGCGAAACGGTGCACTGCCCCGACCAAGAAGTGGTGTTCCAACATGCGAGCGGCCGCTTCGATGACCTGTTGGTGGCGGTCGGTGAGGGCCGCGGCGCTCCGCCGACACTCTGGGCCATGGCGGCACATCGCTGGATGAAGCCGTTGGTCCTGCAAGGAGTCGCCTACGTCGCCGCGCTGCTAAGGCTGGACGACGACCGCTGGATCTTGTGCGGGCGACTCGATCAGGGTCAAGGCTTCGCCGCCATTTACCGGCCCATGCAGTGGGAGGTCGAGTACCTGTTGACGCCTCCGACGCGCGCCTTCATGGGTGGCGCATCGACGCCGGAACGCGGCTTCGGTCTCGTCGTGGGAAGCAACGGCGTAACGCTGCGCATCGAAGGCGACAGCGCGCAGAGCTCGGTGGCCCAAGGCGCCCCGGATCTCAGCGCCGCAGCCATGGATGTGCTCGATCGAGAGTGGGTGGCCAGCAAGGGCCAGCTCTTCGTGAGAGATCCGGCAACCGACCCGGAGTGGCGACTGATCTGGAGCGACCCCAACTGGCGAACCCCCTTCGTCAGCATCATGGCGGACGCCGGGTTGGTCGTAGCCATGACCGTCGACGGCGGCATCTTGGAAGGCCGCGCCGGCTGGCGCGCCCCCGGCCGCCGCCAAAGCAGCCACAGCGGCCTCTCCCCCGCTCCCCGCGCCTGACCCGCGCCAACCCGCCACCACCACCGCCGCCACCGCCACGCGCGAACACCCCGCGCACGCGAACACCCCGCGCACGCGAACACCCCGCGCACGCGAACACCCCTACCCCCAAACCGCTTTTATGCTAATTCAAGATGGCTGTGAACCATGCCGCAATGCGCGGGGCCGCCGCTCCACAAAACGGTCACGGAGGCCGACGAATCGGCGCTGGGCGCAAGCCCAACGGCGCCCGTGCCGGTGTTTCGCACCTGCGCCGCCCCGAGCTCGCGTGGCACAGGCCTGCGCACGTGACCCTGCGCGTACGCCGGCACGTCCCGAGCTTGCGGAGTAGAAAAGCGCTTCGACGGATCTGGGCCTGTTTCGAGAAAGGCGCCGTCACAGCCGAGTTTCGCGTGGTCCAGTATTCGATTCAGGGCAACCACATGCACCTGATCTGTGAATCGGCCAGCGCTCGGGCGCTGTCACGCGGGATGCAAGGGCTTGCGATCCGCCTCGCGCGCAGCCTCAACAAAATGATGGGGCGTCGCCGGCAACCCGTCTTCGCCGATCGCTTCCACAGCCAGCCCATACGTACCGCGCTGCAGGCACGCAACGCCATGCGCTACGTGCTGAACAACCGCCGCCGCCACATGCGCCAGTTCGGCAAGCTCGCCGAACCCACGTACGTCGATCCGTTCTCCTCTGCGTGGACCAGTGGAGCCTATGCGCAAGCACTCGACCCCGCCTACAGCCCCGCGCGCCTGCTCGGCGAGGAATTCGCGCGCCCGCCTCCGATCGCCAGCGCTCGCCGCTGGCTTTTGCGGCGAGGTTGGCATCGGCTCGGCTACCTAATGATCGACGAACCCCCCGCTCCCGATGCGATGCGCTGAGCGCGCCCGAGCACGGAAATACTCGTCCTCCGACAATCGACAATGGCAAGGTCAGCCGAGGCCTGATTGGCACAGATAGGCACAGCACCCAGCTGGAGGCCTGACGTTCTGGCGGCATTCTTCGGCTTTCGAAGCGCGCTCTCGTTCGGCACGTGCGTTGCAGTGGCACCAGCATGCGAAAGGGCGCGAACTGGGCGAAGCGGTCGAGCTGGGGCCTGTGGGTCACCGCTGGAGCCTTGCTCGGGTTGCTGCACTGCGGCGGCGAAACCAAGGGAACCCCGAGCGCGGGTCGCCCGAACGCACCGAAAACGAACGACCCGCCCGTGCCGCCTGACATCTATTGCTTTCCAGCGGGCACTCGGATTGCGACGGACACGGGGAATCGTCCCATCGAGCAACTCGAACCGGGCGATTCGGTACTCGGCTTCGACGAACGTGCGGAGCGCATCGTCGTCGAGCGCGTCATGCACAAGAGTACGCGCGCGAACGCGCCGCTCGTGAGGGTCGGCTTGCTCGGTGGGCGCGAGCTGCGCGCCACGGCCGAGCATCCCTTCTATGTCCCCAGCATTGCCGGCTACGTGTCACTGGGACGGCTGCGCTTTGATCAACCATTGCTCACGCTAGAGGCAGCTACAAGCATGGTCGGGCTCGGCCTGGTCGATGCTGCGCTGCCGACTGCGACGAGTTTCGCCTCGGCACCGCCCGAGACCGTCTACAACCTGACGGTATCGGGAACCCACAACTACTTTGCCGAGGGGGTGCTGGTGCACAACAAGTCTCCCGACGAATGCCCCTTCAACCCCACGCGTTGCCCGGAAGACTGCTTCAGTAATCCGGAGCTGTGCCCACCCGAGCCAGAACCCGCATCGTGCCTGCCCCCGGTGTCCTCCGAAGACTGGATAGCCTGCGGGGCGGGCGTCATTCACACGAACGCACTCTGGCTCGACGTGGCCGCGAATCCCGAGCCGAGGGCACCGTCGAGTGCTGGCGGTGCTGCGGGCGCAAGCGGGGTGGCGCCCGGCGGTGCCGGCGGAGAGGCGGGCTATTCCGGGCCGGTGAGTGATCCCGACTCCGTAGCGCAGGTCGGTGTGGTTCCCTGCAGCAGGGGGCTCGTGTCCAATACGCTGCAAGTGTCCGTGATCGCCGGCCAGCGACTGGTCGGGCAACTGGCCATCGAGGCTGGCATGGACGCCTGCAGCACGAGCCGAAATGCCGACTCGACCGCCGTGCTCGATCTGGAGATGGGCGAGATCCAAACCCTGTGCATGCAGCTCGAACCCGGTCAACCCGTGGTGCGGCTACGCTTCGAAAATTGGGGCGATGCACGCACACAGCTCGGTGTATTGCAAATGATTGAGGGCTGCTGAGCGACCTACTTGGGGGTAACCGGCTACCGCATGCTCACTCGGGAATGCAGATCGAGTAGTCGCCGTAATTCCAAGCTCCGCCCGGGCACAGGGTGGCGCAGGCGAGCGGTCCGTCGCCATTCGGATCGCAGTAGGGTTGGCAATAGGCGTCCTCGCCTTGAATACCGATGCATTCGGTTCCGGCGGCGCACACGATGCCCAACGGGAAGCAGGGCTCGCCCTGGGCGAGGTCACCCTCCGGCTGGCAGGTGGTGGCTTCGCGACCGAAGCAACCGTTGCCCGGGCCACACTCCGCCTGGTTGAGCGGATCGCACGTGCCGGTCCCCGAGCCTCCCAAGCAAACGCCGCCCACGATGGGAAAGGTCAGCTCGCCGTTCGTGTCGTAAGCCGTGTCGTACACCTCGGCGAAGGCTCCGGGGCACAAGGTGTCACACGCCACGGGCGAAGCGGTATTCATGGGATCGCAGTAGGGCGCGCACGAATACGCCGTGGCGCCCGCCACGGAGCAATCGAGCCCCCTGGCGCAGTCGTAGGGTACCCGGCAAGGGTCGCCGATCTGCCCAGCCCCTTCGGGCATGCACACCGGGGCGTCGAGGTCGTAGCACGCAAGGCCGGCGCTGCAGTCTTGCGCGTACACGTCGCACATCGGGGGGAAGCGCTCGGGCAGAACGATGGGTTCGTCCGCCGTGCGTGCATTGCCGATGCGCATGTCCATTCGAGCGCGACCGCCGGTAAGCGTTTCGAAGGAGGGCCACTCGGCCGTTTCGTTCACGCCACCGAAAGAAGCCGCCCAGCTGTTGGCCAACGCCATGAACTCGTCACCCACCGGCGTGTCGCTGAGAACCACCAGAGCTCCACGGAAAGTGCGGTGTTCCACCGGCAAGAGCGGACGCGGACCGTGCACGGCGATGATGTCGGCAATCGTGACCTCCCGCATGCCGCTCGCTTCGACCGTCATGCGCCCCGCGGCGACGTCCCATTCGACGGGTTCGGGGTTCGCATCTTCGAGGATGATGTAGCTCTGGGGAACTTCCTCGGCAGTCATGAGACCGGCCATGTACAGCTCGAGGGGAGCGTAGGGCCTGGCTCCGTCGACGCCGCTCGAAGACAGGGGCGAAAAGATATCCACGACGTAATGAATGCGCCCACTGTCTTCGGGAGTGCAAGCAGGAGGCAGGGCATCCGCGGGCGTTTTGCAGCGCAGCGTCGCTCCATCGAAACCACCCAGCACCCCGTTCACGCTGGTCGTGCCCCAATGTGCCGCCCGGCCACCCTTGAAGGCATCTCCGAATCCGAGAGCTTCGTCGAGGTGTTGCGCGTAGTGATGCATCACTTCGTGAGCAAATGGAGGCCGTTGCTCGGCGCTTCGAAACACGAACCCGATGGCACTCATCAACGTGCCGTCGCTTCCGTAGTACTCCTCGGGCGAATGTCTGGTTACCCCCGTGCCAGGAATGGTGCGGGCGTGAACCGTCTCGTGCAATCCGTTGAGTTCGACGTCGAGCTCGTCCGGCGAAATGAAGAAGAGAAAGTCGTATTCGTCCTTGAAATACTCATAAAAGATCAGCGACGGCAGATCGAGGCCCTTGCGTTCACTCGGATCGAGCTCCTCATAGTCGACATCCGTGGGTTGCGACATGAAGTCGACCAATGCTTGCACCAACTCGGAGTCCACCAGGTTCACCGCGAACTCGGTCTGGCTGCCCCCATTGGGGAGCTCGGCGACATCGACCTGTTGCTGACCTCCGCTTCCTCCGCTCGCGCCGCCGCCCAACGTCGTTGCGGACGAAACGTTCGTGTTCCCGCCCGCCCCAGTCGTTCCGGTCGTGGACGAACTGGTGTTCGTTCCATCGACGCCGATCGTTCCGGTTCCCGAGGGGCTGCCCCCCTTATCGCTGTCGTTGTCGTTGCCGCCGCAGGCAACCATTGAACACATCGCGATGCAACCGAGCAGGCATGATCCACGCATTATACGCCCAGAGTAGGCGCGCTCCGTTCTCGTGTCCAGACATCCGCTCCCATCACGATGAGCACACGGTGGTCGAAGGTGGCAAAGCGTCGGTTTCCGACTCGAGGTCAGAATCACGGACTGCTACACGTAGCGCCCGAGCGCTCGCTGCACGCCGGAAAGATAGCTGCGGCCGAACAGGTTGAGGTGCACCATGAGCGGATACAGCTGGTACAGCAAAACCCGCTCTTCGTGACCGGGCGAAAGCGCGTAAGCCTCCGCATATGCGTCGAAGACCCTAGGGCCAAAGCCGCCGAACAAACGCATCATGGCCAAATCCACTTCCCGGCGTCCTCCATACACGGCTGGATCGATGAGCACCGGCGCGCCGAGCTCGTCGGAGTGCAGGTTGCCGCCCCACAGATCGCCGTGCAATCGCGCCGGAGGCTCGGCTGGGCCGCATAGCTCGTCGAGCTTGACCAACAGCGCATCGAAGCTCCGCGAAAGACGCGCGTCGACGAGGCCGTTGTCGACAGCCCGGCGCCAGAGCGGCTCCAACCGCCGAATCCGGTAGAACTCCGCCCAACTGTCGACGGGGCCGTTGCTCTGCGGCAGCGAGCCGATGAAGTTGTCGTGGTCGAGCCCGAAGCTGCCGCTGCCGAAGCGATGCAGCGCCGCGAGACCGCGCCCCAGCTCTTCGTCGAAACCCTGTCGGCGCCGGCCAGGTGTAAGGTACTCCAGGACTAGGAAAGCGGGTGAGCCCCCTGCCTCGCCGGACACGGCGAGCACCTCGGGAACGCGTAGGGCATTGGCGGCGGCCAAATAGCGAAGCCCGCGCGCCTCGCTCTCGAACATGCGTTTCGGGGCAGACGCATGGTGCTTGATGAACACTTGCCGCCCATCGCTCAGCTTCGCCAGAAAAGCTTCGTTGATGTCCCCGCCGCTCACGGCCTGGGAGCGCTCGACACGTGCACCCAGCACCTCTTCGACGGCTGCTACCAGCGCCGGAGTCATCACCACCCGTGATTTCGGCGCAACTGCTCGAGCAGTTGGCGACAGCCAGCCTCGCAGATGTCGAGCACCCGATCGAATCCGTCTTCGCCACCGTAATAGGGGTCGGGCACCCCGGCGCCCTTGGGCGATTCAGGGTCGTAGTCGCGCAGCAAGCTGAGCTTGTTCCGGTCGGCCACGCTGCGGCACAGCACCTCGAGATCACGCAGATTGGCCTTATCCATGGCCACCACGTAGTCGAAATCATCGAAATCCGAAGTAACGAATTGCCTGGCCCGCCCTCGCAGCTCGATGCCACGGCGACGCGCTGCCTCCGCCGAACGCCGATCGGGCCGTTCGCCGATGTGATACGCGCTCGTGCCTGCGCTGTCGAGCTCGATGCGCTCGGTGAGCCCTGCGCGCTCGACGAGCATCGCCATCACTCCCTCGGCCGTCGGCGAGCGACAGATGTTTCCTAGACACACGAAGCAGATACGCACCATGGCCCATGTGTAGGCTAATTCGCGCTCGTGCGCCACCATCGCGCGCCCCCACTAGCCACCCCGAATGTCCTTCAACTACCATACCGCACGTGACCACGCTGCGGGACAAGACCCTGTTCATCACCGGCGCTAGCCGCGGGATCGGTAAAGCCATCGCGCTCAGAGCGGCTCGCGATGGCGCCAACATTGCCGTCGTAGGCAAATCGGCAACTCCACATCCACGCTTACCGGGCACGGTGCACAGCGCGGTGTCGGAGATCGAGGCGGCCGGGGGACGCGGGCTCGCCTGTGTGGCGGATATTCGCTTCGATGACCAGGTGGCGCTCGCCGTAGAGCAGTGCGTCGAGCGCTTCGGCGGTATCGACATCTTGGTGAACAACGCCAGCGCGATTAGCCTGACCGATACGCTACATACCGAAATGAAGCGGTTCGATCTCATGCACCAGGTCAACACGCGCGGCAGCTTCTTGTGCGCCAAGCTTTGTATCCCACACCTGAGCCAGAGGCCCAACCCTCATATTCTGAACCTAGCGCCGCCATTGAACTTCGAGGAGCGCTGGTTCGCACCGCATACGGCGTACAGCATCGCCAAGTTCGGCATGAGCCTTTGTGTATTGGGAATGGCTGGTGAGCTTCGCTCCAAACGCATCGCCGTCAATGCCTTGTGGCCACGCACGGTGATCGCCACCGCCGCCGTCGAAAACCTATTGGGCGGCGCTCCCGTCGTCCAACGCGCACGCAAGCCGAGCATCGTTGCCGACGCCGCCCATCACATCTTGACTCGAGACAGCAGCGAAACAACCGGCAACTTCTTCGTCGACGAAGACGTGCTGCGCGCGGCCGGTGTCACGAATTTCGACGACTATGCAGTCACGCCAGGCGTCGAGCTTCTCCCCGATTTTTTCTTGTGAGCCGCGCTCAGCGCCGCTTGTGGCGATCGCGCGGACGCTTCGCCGCGAAACGGCGTTCGGGATGCTGCTTGGCGAGCCACGCCACGTGCCGCGCGAATCGCTCATTGGAAAGCAGCGCCTCGATGCTGGTATAGCGCCGGGCCAACTCGCTATTGTCGAAGAATTCGTGCACCGCGTCGTGACAGTCGAAACAGATATGAAGCACGTGCTCTTCTTTGCCGCCTCGCGCCCGCGGCAGCAAATGATGCCGGCTGAGCTGCGATACGTGGCGTTTGCAGAGCGGACAAACCCTGTCGGTCACGGTCTGCTCAGCGTGCGGAAGCGATTCTCGTTTGGCGGCAGCCCCAGCATGTTCACGAGCATACCCATTCGGTCGTTAGAAAATCGAGTGTCTGTTCCGTAGGTTAGCTGTGTGGCGTTCTGCACCCTTGCGCGCACCATCGATCGGTCGAACGCTAAGCACTACCAAACCAGAAAGGGGGAACCGTGGCTGATCCCAATTTCCCGAGCGGTTCGATCGATGTGGACGTCGATGAGTCCCTTCGTGAGATCCAAAAACAGCGGACGGTGCGCACCATCGGCGTCGTCCTGGGGCTGGCAGCCGCTCTGGTCATCGGGGCTCTCTTGGTCGTCGCGGCGTACTCGGACGAATCCGAAGCGATCCGAGACATCAAGGCAGCCCAACCAGAGTCGAATCCGGCTCCATAGCGCATTCGCAGAACGACAGATCCTCGACGAGGGCCCGGTCGGCGTCAGTCAACGCCGGAACGGCGGAGGTCTACGTGGCTGCCCGGGCACCCAACCTGCCGAACCCTGCGCCACTGTGGCATTAGCGCAAATCCTGCTGGCTAAATGCGCCATTCGGCAGCCGCTGCGCGGCCAGTCGGGATCGTCACGCTGGAAAATTGCCGGACCACGGGAGCACGCCGCAACGCGCAGTTCTCATCTCGGGGCGAATGCAAATTGCGGCTCGTCCGGACTGGACACAGTCAGCCTCGGAGGGCAGGTTTCTTGGTGATGAATCCTCGACTTGTCCGTGCAGAACGTGGGGTGCTGCGACGGGTCTTCTTGAAATCCATCGCCCTCGGCTTGTCTGTGCCGATCGCTATGAAGCTTTCGCGTTTGGCCACCGCCTCGCCGACCCCGGCTCCCAAACGCTTGTTCGTGTTCTTCATGCCGCACGGCGTCGCGCCCGAGCATTACAACCCGCGCGTCACCGAAGGTAACTGGCGCGAGTTTGCCCTGGATCAAACGAACGAGAGCATTCTCGGCCCCCTCGAGCCCTTTAAGGAATACGTGAATGTCTACGAGGGGTTCCGATACCCGGACATCATGGGAACCCACGAGGGGATCGTCAATTGCCTCTCGGGCGTCGAAACGCTCGACACGACCACGCCGCGCACGACGATGGAGCACGTGATTGCGCAGGCCCTGGGCGTCAAACCCGTCATTTTGGGAGCCTGCGCGCACATCCCCTTTCAGCTCGATCAGAATGGCATGCTGTTTTGGGACGGCACGCCCATCGATCCCGAAAAAGATCCGTCGAAGGCCGCGGACCAGCTCTTCGGTACGAGCCAAGCGCCGAGCCCCATGGTCGACCCGAACGTGGAGCTGCGCAACCAGCTGCTCAGCCTGACGGAGGCGGAAATTTCGGCATTGTCGAGCGAGCTCAGTTGGCTCACCCGCGAACAGAACAAGCTGCAGAACCATCTGGATGCCGTTCGAGCGCTCAAGTCCGGCGGCGGCACCGGCCAATCGAACTGCACCACGCGACCCACGCTGCCCACGGTCGAAGCCGTGCGCGCCGCGAGCGCGGGTCAGGTGATCGATCCCAGCGGAGGGAACGACTACTTCTATCAAGAAGCGAACTTCCGCCAGATCTTCCAGGCCCAGCTGGAGGTGGTGGCTCAAGCTCTGATTTGCAACGCTGCTCAGGTCATCGGGCTTCAGCCCATGTACGCCAACTGCGACTTCGACTTCGGGTTCGTGGGGCAGGAGACGGGCAGTGGCATCAACACGTCAGGGCCGCATCACAGCTCGCTATCGCATACCGGCCCCCAAGCGGCGTCGGGCGCTCAATACGATTCACCGATCAGCGTCGACAACTACGCGCCGGAGCCACGGCGTGCTTTTGCCCACGTGCAGCGCTGGTTCGCGCAGAAACTCGTCGACAACGTGGTGAGCGTGCTGGCCAGCACCGATGACCCGGCCGCGCCCGGTTCCACCGTGCTCGACAACACCGTCATCTACTGGATGAGCGAAATCGGCGATGGCCAGAATCATACGCGGGTCAGCCTGTACGAATATCCGCAGGTCCCCGCCTCACTGCCCCTGGTCACCATCGGACGCGCCGGCGGCGCTCTGAGCACGGGTCAGGTCATTCGCGCACCCATGGCGGAACAGGCGCAGGCCTATGCCGCCAATCGACCGGCCACCGATATCTACCTCACGCTGGCCCAAGCCATGGGAGCCAGCGGCGTCAGCTTCCCCGGTACCACCGGCCCGATCACGGAGGCGCTGACATGAAGCGGCTGTCACTCGTTCCTGTTTTGGCGTTGGTTTGGGCTTGCTCCGGCGAGTCTCCCGACGCCCGCGTCACGAACGGGAGTAACGGCTCCACCGGTAGCGGCACCAGCACGGGGACCGGCGGCAACGCCTCCGGCACCAGCAACGGCACCAGCAACGGAACGACCAACGGGAACTCGACCACGGGTGGCGGTGGAACCGGCGGCGGCGGCCCGATTCATTTCGATCTCGACTGTGCCGAGCCAGCCGTGGGGTCGCCCACGCTCCGCATGCTGACCCGCCAAGAGCTGCACAACACTCTCAACGACGTGTTCCCCGAGGTGGCCGGCCAGTGGCAAAGCACGCTCCCGGCGAACCAGACGTCGAGCGCCGGATTCGACAACTCCGTCACCAACTCGGTGGGCAACCAAATGGCAGAAAAACTGCTAGAAACCGCCGAATCGGTGGCCAACGCAGTGACCGGCAATGCGCTGGGCTCGCTGCTGCCCTGCGCTACGAGCGCGCCCGATCGAGCGTGCGCAGAGCAGTTCGTGAACAAGTACGGCCAGCGCTTGTTCCGGCGTCCGCTCACCACCACTGAAGTGGAGCGCTATTTGACCTTCTTCGACTCCGCGCTGGCGACCACCGATTTCGCGACAGCCATGAAGTGGGTCACGGTGGGCTTGATTCAGTCGCCGGGCAGCATCTACCGCAGCGAGATCGGGACCGACATGGGGGACGGTTCGCGCCAGCTCGATGCTTACGAGCTCGCCACGGAGCTTGCCTACACCTATACCGGCTCCGCACCTAGCGAAGAGCTCTTGAACAGCGCAGCCAGCGGCGACCTCGGCGATTTGGTCGCCCGAGCCGAGAGCTTGCTCGAGACCGAGCGAGGCAAACAGGCGCTGATGCGCTTCTTCGAAGGTTACCTGCAGTACACGGGCGTGGCTTCCACTCAGCGACCCAATGTACCCGGTTTCGACGCGGCCAAGCTCGACATGCTCGAAGAAACCCGCGCTTTCATCGACAACGTCGTGTTCCAAGCGCGAGCAGGGCTCAGGGAGCTGCTCACCGCGCCCACCACGAATCCCTCCACGGCGCTCGCGAGCTACTACGGTTTCCCAGCGCCCGCGAGCGATTTCGCGTCCGTTGAAAGGCCTGCTGGGCAGGGCGTCGGCATCTTGGCGCAAGGCGCCTTTTTGGCCTCGCACGCCAACTCACTGGCTTCCTCACCCACGCATCGCGGCTTGTTCCCCTACATGAGGCTTTTGTGTCAGCCCAAGCCGGAGCTTCCGCCGGACGTGCCGCAGCTGTCAGATCCTCAACCCGGCATCAAGACCACCCGCCAGCGCTACGAGGAAGCACACGCCGCGGTCGCCGTCTGCGCTAATTGTCACCAAAAGTTCGATCCGATTGGTTTCACCTTCGAGCATTTCGACGAAGGCGGCCGCTATCGCGACCAGGAGTCAGGGCTGCCGATCGACGCGACCGGCGCGGTGTTGGATGCCTCGGGCGGCGAGCTCTTCGCCTTCGATGGTCAGGAGCAATTGGTGGCAGGTCTGGTGGAGCAGTCCGTGATCTACCAATGCTTTTCGGCTTACCTGGCCACTTATGCCTTCGGCACCGCACAATCGTGCTTGGGCCCGACCAAAGCCGGAGAGCTGGAGTCAGGGGCCATCGGCATCGCCGAGGCCTTCACTGCCCTCGCCGCCGAGCCTCACTTCACGCGCCGCACGGCGCAATGAGAAGGGCTATCCGTAGCGCACGCTCACGATAGTGAGCTCGATTTCGCCCGCAGGTCGGCGAACGACCACGACGTCTCCCACTCTGCGCTTCAAGAGCGAGCGACCTATGGGTGACTGAAAACTCAATTTGCCCTGGGCGGGATCGGATTCGTCGGGACCGACGAGCATGTAGCTCTTGCGCTTCCCGTCCTCGTCCTCCACCTCGACCGTCGCCCCGAAGCGCACCACATCGCCTTGTTGCTCTTCGGGCTTGACGATGACGGCACTATCCAACCGTTTGGTCAATAGCCGCACCCTTCGATCGATTTCTCGCAGGCGCTTTTTACCGTAGATGTATTCGGCGTTCTCGGACCGGTCGCCCTGGGCCGCGGCGTCGGACACTTCTTGGACCACTTTGGGGCGTTCCACCGTCAAAAGGTGCCTCAGTTCTTCGCTAAGTTTGTTTGCTCCTTGTGGAGTCAAATAATTCGGGGGCGCCATGCTAGGGTATGCGCGTGAAGGATAAACGGCGGCTGTTTCTGGTGCTAGGCCTAGTTTTCGCTGGGCTTTGTCTAGTGCTTGGCATAGTCGCCGTGGTCGTCGCGATCAAGGTGCTGATCCCCAAGCTCCGAGAGCGTGTGGTCGGCGAAGCGCGAGCGCGCGGCATCGAGCTCGGCTTCGAAGACGTGGAGGTGTCGTGGAATCACCTCGCCGTGGAGCGGGCGCGCTTCCGCTTGGTGGGCGTGCGCGGGTTGGCAGGAACGGTCGAGCGCATCGACATCTCTACCTCGGGCTTCGAGCCAACGGGAATTCATTTGGAGCAGCTGCATCTGGAACTTTTGGGGTCGGTTCCCAGCGTGGCGCTCGAGCTCAGCGAGTGGACCAAGAACTTTCCGGAAGCCTATGCGCTACCGCTGCGCGCCGACCCCGTGAGCGTGCGCTGGCGGACCGCCGCCCAAGAGGAGCCCTGGCTCGTCCTCAACGGCGGGCAAGTAGGGCGTACCGTCAAGGGCGGCAACTTCCTGGCGAAGGCAGCTCAAATCGCTGGCATTACCGTGGGTCCGATCCATGCAAGCTGGACGAAAACCTCCGGCAGCGTTGAGCTCGGCTTTGGCGAGCAAACCCCCACGCAAGCGCCGGTAACGATAGCCGTCGACTACGCCAAAGCGAAACCCACCGCGGCAATCCGTCTCAAGCCGACAGCGGCTGAAAAGCTCGCGGCACCACTCGGAGTGAAGCTCCCCGTCGAAGGCGTGACGGTCAGCTCCGAGGTGGAGCTAGAGTTCCAAGATCGACACGGTCAGGGGCCGGTGACGGGCGCGCTCGCGGTCACTCTCGATGGCTACATCCCGCCACATCCACCTGAGCTCGATGGGTTCGTGTTCGGGAAAGCCACCACATTTCACAGCAAGCTCGGCATCAGCGAAGATCGCAAAACGGTAGAGCTCACCGAAAGCCGGGTCAAAGCAGGGGCTTTCGAATTGAAGGGGAAAGGGGTGATCCAGCGCCACGCGGATCACGCGCGCGCACGCCTCGAGTTTACCGGCTTCTTGAGCTGCGTGTCGCTAGCCGGGGCCGCCGCTGAAACTCACCTGGGGCAGGTCCTGAGCAAGTTGCCGAAGCTGGTGGCCAAACAAACCCTGCAAGGCAGTGTCGGAGTGACCGTGAAGATCGACGCAGATACGCGCGATCTAGAGAATGCGAAGGTGCTGCGGCTGATCGGGATCGGGTGTGGTCTGAAACCGCTCAGACCTCCGACACCCGAGGAGCTCGCGGCCTTCGCCAAGGAGCTGCCCGAGTTTTTGGGTGAATTGCCCTCATTGGCGGACAAGCTGCCGCTCCCCGGCGGCCTGCAGCTGCCCAGTGGCCTGCCACTGCCCGCTGGCTCCTTCACCCCGCCGAAGTTGCCCCTACCCACCATCGAGTTCGAGCGAGCAGCTCCGAAACAACAATCACAAAGAAAGGCCGAGTAGTTACGAGCATGGCAAAGTTGGTGGTCTTGGGCGCAGGCATGATGGGCAGCTCTTTGTGCGTGCCGCTGGTCGATCGAGGACACGACGTGCGTTTGGTGGGCACTCACCTCGATCAAGACATCATCGCCAGTTTGCAGCAAAGTCATTACCACCCGAAGCTGCGCTTACCGCTGCCCGAAGCCATTCGCCCTTTCGACATGAGCGCGCTCGATCTCGCCATGCAAGACGTCGACGCCATCTTGCTGGGTGTCAGCTCCGCTGGTGTGCGCTGGGCAGCGGAACAGATCAAGCCGTACGTCACGGCCGAGCGCCCGATCTTGATGGTCAGCAAAGGGCTCAGCTACGAATCCGGCGAGCTGAAGGTCCTGCCCGATGTCCTCAGAGATGCGCTGCCGCAACGACTTGCCGAGGCCGTAGCGCCAGCGGCTATTGCCGGACCCTGCATCGCCGGCGAGCTGGCACGTCGTGTCGAAACCTGTGTGGTGTTCACGGGCCGCGACCAAGAGCAGCTCGATCGGCTCACCCACTGGATCGCCGGTGGCTACTATCATGTGTTCACCAGTACGGACGTTGTCGGCGTAGAAACCTGCGCGGCGCTCAAGAATGCCTACGCCATGGGCATTGCCTTTGCGCAGGGTTTGCACGAAAAGGCAGGAGGGCAACCGGGCAGTATCGCCCAACACAATTACGAAGCTGCCGTGTTCGCTCAAGCCGTGATCGAAATGCAGATTCTCGTGCGGCTCATGGGCGGCTCTGCACAGAGCGTGGTCGGGTTGCCGGGCGTCGGGGACTTGAATGTCACCTGCAATGGAGGGCGCACCGGACGCTTCGGACGCTTTCTCGGCATGGGACTCGGGGTTGCCGAGTCCATACGGCGTATGGAAGGCGCAACGCTCGAGTGTTTGGAGATTCTGAGTGTCATGCAACAGGCGCTACCCGAGTTCGAGCGCGCGGGTCGCCTGAAGCGCGGGGACTTGCCCCTGCTCGAACACATGATGGACGTGGCGCTGCGCGATGCTTCCGTGGCAGTGCCATTCAGTGCATTCCGCGCAACCGCACCAGCCTAGGACGGTGATCGACGTACTAGGCGGTCTCACGAGCGCTGGCCGCGGCTTCGTCCGCACGGCGAGCATGCTCCATGAGCAGCATCGCGGTGGAGGAGCCTATCGAGTCGACTTCATCGGGTTCGCCCGGATGGAACTCGAAGCTCCCGTGCGTCAGGTCGAGCAGAGCGTAAAGCGCTTCGGGCCCGACGTCTCGTGAATCCAGCTCCGTGGTGCAGGCACGCACGACACGCCCAGCGTTCAAGATCGCAAAGCACCCTTGCGGCTCCAGTCGCAGGGTACCCGACTTGCCTTCGACGGCGAAGAACGACAGCAGGGCAGCCAGACCTACGTGTTCCAGGTTTCCGCGCAGAGCGTCCGAGTTTTTCGGACCGGGCCTCATGCTATTGCGACGGATGCAACGCTCGACGCGTGCCACCAGGTCGTCTTCCGAAAACGGCTTTTCGATGTAGTCATCTACACCCAGGCGATAGCCGTGCAGCCGATCTTTCTCTTCGGACAGGGTGGTGAGAAATAGGATCGGCACGCGTGCGAACTTTTGGCGGGCGCGGAGCATCCGGATCAGCTGCCAGCCGTCGACTTTCGGCATCTGAACGTCGCTCAGAATCACATCGGGCTCGTGCTTCAAGCACAGCGCCAAGCCCGAAAGCCCATCGGCCGCTTCGAGAACCTCGTGACCGCGCTCTCGAAACGGCCGCGCCGCAGCTTCCCGCTGACTGGCATTGTCATCGATCACGGCGACCTTGAGTCTGCTCGCGCTGCGTATGGGGCCTGGCGTCTGTGCCGATGGGTCGCACTTGAGCAGGAAGGCCTCGAGCAGGGCGTGGCATTGTGAATCGAAGCGCAACCTCACCCACGTCCGACCGGCTGCTTCGCTGGGCGAAGCGACTTCAACGATCGTCACGGGCAGGTCGATCGACTGCGAAAGGCCGGTCAGCTCGACTCTTACAGCGGCAGCGTCATACTCCGAAACCGAGGCCTTGGTTTGTACCTTCACGACCCGGGTCAAAAGGCCCCCCGTGTAGGCGATGACCAGCTCGTCGTGAGTTCGGAATTTCAGTACACCACAGGTCTTGCGTGACAAGCTCGGGCTCCAATCATCACGGCACGGCTTTGGTATGAGGGACACCTACAAGCCGCAAGTGAGACCTCGCCACTATAACGGTCTTTGTCGGACTCCGACTAATAGCAAAACACCAGTAGCTACTTCCAGCCGCGCAGCGAGTTCTCTTCTTGTCGGTAGAGCTCGATGGCCTCGCCAATCACCTTGTGCGCTTCTTGCACACCCAATGGATCTTCAACGCTGACTTGCTTGTCTTCTAGCTTCTTGTAATCGAGGAAAAAGCGGCTCATCTCGCGCATGACATGACGCGGTAGCTGCTCGATGTCCGTGTAGTCGGCGAAGGCTGGATCGTCTTCTGTAACGGCGATGATCTTGTCGTCGATCTTGCCCATGTCCAACATTCGCATCAAGCCAATCGGACGCCCAACGACGATGGACAGCGGCGCTACGGCTTCGCTACACAAGACCAGAACGTCCAGTGGATCTTCGTCGGGAGCATAGGTGCGAGGAATGAATCCATAATTCGCCGGATAGATCACCGAGCTATGCAGCACGCGATCTAGGCGTAAGAGCCCGGAGGGCTTGTCCAGCTCGTACTTGACCTTCGAACCACGCGGGATCTCGATGACGGCGTGAATGGTGGAAGCGTCGCTAGCGGGTCGGCTCGGCAGGCCGTGCCATGGGTGAGTCACGCCGTGGGCATATCACGCAAGATGGTCGAGTGCGAGCCAAGCATGAGCCGCACGCGAACGTTACTGCGTGGCGCCGCTGGGATCGCGCACCTGAAAGCGAAGAGAGTAGCTGATCACCGTCGGCCCGTAGGGAGGCCGCTGGAATTCGACGGAGCGGAACACGTTGACCACACAATCTCTGAACGCTTCGCCCTTCATGCCGGTACGCGGCTGCCGCACCTCGGGATGACCGCCTTCGCGCGGGATGAACAGATCCACACCGAACGTCCCCCCTTTCTCGGGTTCGAGCACGTCGCGGTAGCAGGCGAGAAAATCTTCGAACTTCGCGGCGACTGCTTGCTGGAATGGTTCTTTGCTCGCTGGATCGTTGGCTTGGCCACCTATGTGCAGCCCGACGTTCTGCACCGTCACTTCGGGCAACGAGCGCGAGGGATCAGGCGGAGTGGCCGGCATCAAGGCTTGGCCCGTCGATGCAGCCGTTTCCTGCCCATCGCCCGGCCCGTATGGCGGGGCTCCGGCGAGGTCTTGCCGCGAAGTCGCTCCCGGCGCCTCTGAGTCGGCCTGGCCCGCCTCGGCCGGGTCCGCCGGCGTGTCGACGCCTTGGTGCCCGCGGGAGCTAACGCAGCCCGCGACGAGCGTCACCGCCACGATTTGCGCTGATAGGGCATGTAACGATTTGCGATTGTCCCGATTTCTTGCGTTTTGACGCATGCAACTCGAGCCTCTAGCCTCGACGAGTCCTCAAATGAAGCGCAAAAGCGCGGATAACGCTAACGTTGATACGACATTCTTACTGCGAGCGGTCGAGATGAAATCGGCTGAGTGATGTGGCAAGACTCTCCAGAGTGGCTCAGACGATCGGTGCGATAGGTGCCCTGGCTGCCTGCATGGGCCTGCTAGGCTGCGACAAAAGCTATCCCGACGTCAATGTGCAAGCCACACCGGTCGCCAGCAACAAGGGCGTCGCGCAACCCAAGAGTAAAGCCAGAGCCCAACCGGCACGCGACGAAAGCAAACCGAAGCCCAAACCCGAAACCGCCGCGCAAGCCGCGGAGGAGTCGCGCAAGTACGCCGAGGTCGCGCCCGCCAGCTGGACGCTGGGAGAGCTCAACGATGTGGGCCCCGCCGGCCCCGCCACGGCAACCCCGTCGGGGATCGTCATGGTCACGCTCGCTGGGGAACTGGTCGTGGGTCAATGGAAACCCAATGGCGACATAACGCCCATCGAGAGGGACAAGTCCGAGTTCGCTGCTTATGGTCGCGGCCCCGCGCTGGCCGGTCAGCATGCTTATTGGATCAGAGGTCGTTCGCTGATGCGTAGACCGCTCAAAAGCGGCGAACCGGAAGTGTTGGCCAGCGATGCTCGCGAGGGAACTCGCGTCGCCGCCGCCTTGGTCGGCAACGGCAACACCAAGAAGGCCGTGGTGGCCTACATCGCTCAGGTGGGAGAAGAGCTCGTGGCGCGGTTGTGGATCGAGCACCAAGCTCCCGTAACGCTGACTCCCGAAGGCAATCAGGCGACGAGCGTCAACCTGATTCCCAGCGGTGACGAGCTTTTGGCGGTGATCCTCGAGGGACGAACCTCCATGTCACCCATTCACGCGCGGCGGCTGCAGCTCCGGGGTAAGGTGCCTCAGGTCGGCGAAGACGTGGTGGTCTGGGTCGGACCTCCGTCGCAACCGCTGTCGGAAGTGGTGTCTCTGCAAGGCCCAGACGGAGAAGCCTGGTCGTTTCTCGCGCTGGAGCGGAGCGTCACCGACTTCGGTCTGGCGAGTTTCCGAGTCCACAAGCAGCCCCAGATGGACGTCGAGGTGAGCTGGCTCGCGTATCCGAACGGCATCAATCCAGCCCCTGTGGCCACCGGAACGGCATGTGGGCAACCGATCGTCGTGTTTGCGCGACCCAGCGAGCAGCGCCCTCGCTCACCTCAAGAGCTGCACGTCGCCAAGGTCAGCGGGCCCAAGCTCGGAGCGTCCGAAGTCGTGGCGCGGTCGCGCGCTTTCAACAACATCTCCGTCGCCACCGTCCAAGGCGGAGCGCTCATCGCCTGGACCGCCGATTGGCGGACCTGGGCGCGGACGATCTTCTGCAAAAAGCCCGCGAACTAGATCTGTCGTTCGTGCTCGCCATGCGCTAGAGGGGGTACCCGCTTTTCCAAGCCCATTTGCCCAGAGGATCCCTTC
>CBFGRJ010000076.1:0-23661 GCA_965651135.1 uncultured Myxococcales bacterium | reverse complement strand
GAGAGCTCGGGCATGACGCTCACGAGTGACGTACTCACCCTCCAAACCGAAGTCCTGGCCAACTCACTGCCTTCGATCAACGTCACCGACGTGAACCCCAGCGCCATCTGGGGCGCCTTCACCATCGCTTGTACGGGTGTGGCTGCCCGCCCCGGCGACCAGGGAAGCGCGGGCTGGGCATTCATCTTCGACCGCGACGGCGATGTGGTCTGGGCCTATGACCTCAGCGGCACGGTGGCGGACAATTGCACGCGCGCGCGCATGTCGTACGACGGCAAAGACATGTGGATCGGCAACTTCAGCAATGTGAGCACGGACGGCGCCCTCATGCGGGTGAGCATGGACGGCTTGACGACCCGGGACTACAGTCTTCCGGCACGCCACCACGACTTCACGGTACTGCCCAACAACAATATTCTTTATCAGGAGCAGGCCAACGGCGGCATGGGTCGCGGCGGTGCCGACGAGGGCGAGGACCTCATCAAAGAGCTCGACGTCGAGACGGGCGAGAGCCGGCTCATCTACGATGAGAACACGGATTTTTCGGAGCAGATTGCCGAGAGCGGCGCCCACACCAACTACATCGAATACGTGCCGCACCTGAATGCCATTTCGTTTTCGATGCGCCACACCAGCACCATCGGTGTCATCAGCTATCCCCCACCCGGCGAACAAGCCGAGCTTCTGATGACCTTTGGCGGACCGCTGAGTGACTTCGACTTCTCGTGGGACTATCAGCACGGGCACGAGCTGCTCGAAAACAGCCTACTCGTGTTCAACAACAACGCTGCCGGGTCGCCCAACGAGTCGGCTGCCATCGAATACCAATTCGACCTGAACGCGGGTACGGGCACGCAGGTCTTGAACTACACGTCGGGCAACGTTTCTTTCGCCTTTGGAGACGTGCAGCGGTTGCCCAACGGCAACACTCTGGTGACGTTCTCCACGCAAGGGGTCATTCACGAAATCGACGCGCAGGGCAACCTGCTGCGCGAAATCAGCACCGATCCCATCGGCTATGCAGACCACAGAAAGAGCTTGTACGGCCCACCGCAGCTCTACGTAGAATGACGCTAGTTCACGGGCACTAAGCGCGATTTCATGGTGAGCTCAACCGTGGCTACGCGCAGCCTGCTGCCATTCATCGAAAAGGGCAAACTCTGCACCTGCTTGCCGACCCGAATCTTGATGTCGCCTCGCACCGTCCCCGCCGCACCAGCGTCTCGCACCAGCTCGATCGCGTAGCTTCCTGGTTTGGCACCCTTGAGCGCGAGGCCCTCTCCACTGGTGCTCAGCACGTCGCGGGCGCTGATCACGGCGCGCGTGGGTGCTCCGAGCCACGACACCCGATAGCCATCAGGATGCAAGATCACCAGGTCGAGGTCCTGAGCTGCGCCGCCCCAGCTGGCTTCGATCCGAAATTCTCCCGCAAGCTCGTCTTGCTTCGGATTCTGCTGGAGGGCGCGCTCGAGCTTTGCCCTGATCTCTTTCGGTGCCATGGCCCACAAGTCGTCATAGAGCGCGCTATCGCCCGTGTCGCGCGCGCAGCGTAGGGCCAAGGTCACCAAGTCGACATCGCTCGGACGCATTTGTGCGACCGCCGACGAATAGCGGCAGCCGAGCTTCGGTTGACCTTGCCAACGTTGCAGCCGTGCCAAGCGCCACTGCGCCTTGTGGTCGTCGGGTCGCATGTCGATCACGCTACCCAAGATGCGGATGGCCGAGGCGCGATCGCCGAGCTGGGCAGCGATGTCCGCGCGAGCCGTCAGCGCGTCCGGGTCGAGGGGATCTTTCGTGCTCCAGCGCTCGGCGGTCTGACGAGCCTGCTCGAGATCTCCCGAGAGCAGTTGGGCGATGTACAGCTCTTTGAGCGCGTCACGGCTCAGAGGATTCTCCTCCACCTTGGCCTGCGCGCGGCGCACGGCTTGTGGTGCCCCGCCCTTGGGAACTCCATCGCCGAAAATGATCCGCGCCGTTGGCTCCCAGATTCTGCGCATCGGAACCAAACGCCTGCGCGGCAGCTCCAGCGGATCCGTCGGCTTGACTACGCGCCGGGCTTCGGAGGCCGCGTCGCGCTTGGCCGGGGCGGAAGCCGCCGGGCTACCCGCCCCCGAAGCGATCGCGGAGAGCCCGCCTTTCGGCTTCGGAGCAAGGCTGGGCGCTTCGTAGCGGACCTCGCCGTCTGCCTCGGTGGAGATCATCTCGTCCTCGCCACTCCATTCGGGCGCGGCTCGCGTATTGTCGAGTCCGAACGCCTTGAACATCGCTGGGCTCTCCAGAACGAGCAGCGACGTATGCCGACTGGCCACGTTGAAAGCGCGCGACAGCGCTACGATCTGCTCGCGCCGTTCAGCCGAGGCACTCCGTTCGAGCTCCGCAATCTGGGTCGCCGCAAACAACCTGGGCACGAACGCATTGCCGACGGCCGTGGTGGAGCGCAGCTCGAGCGGAAAGCTCTGCTCGTACTTGCGACCGCCCACGGTTCCTCGTAACCGCACCTTTCCCGAAAGCTCCGGCCGGAGCATGCGCGCCACGACCAGCGCTTCGCCCCCGGCGGCGATCGGGCCGAGCCGCAGAGGCGCCACCTCGACGAGACCTTCGGGCAGCTCGAGCGAAATGTCGCGCAGTGTGTGGCCGTAAGCAGCCCCTAGCGCGGCGTAGGCTACGCTCGCGACACTTTGGCCCGGTGAGTACGGAATCACGACGCCACCACCGGCCTCGGTCGCCGCATCCAGCGCCACTCGATCGGCGTCGCCACCGATGGTCACCGCGTGCACCGTCGTGCCGGACCCAAGCCGTTGCTCGAGCTCATGCCGGATGAACGCTGGCAGTACGGCACCCACGGTCGGCGTGCCATCGCCCACGTAGATGACACGCAGTGCTCGGTCACCCACGGCGGATCCGAGCGTGCCGGCCTCTACCAGCGTATTGACCAAGTCCGAGGCCCCCTCGGGGGTGATGGTCTCCAAAAACTTTCGCGCCTGCGCTTCCGCTTCCGCCCCCGGGGTCAAAAAGCCGTCCGGAAGCTTTCGGCAACTCGTATCGCAGGCCAGCAGCGTGACGCGATCTTCACGATCCATCTCGCGAACGATGCGCACGACGACTTCGATCGCCCGGCGGTAGTGCTCACCGAACATCGAGCGGCTGACATCGACCGCCAGCACGAAGGCGCGATGTTCGCTACTCGTCCAGCGCGGCAGCTTCGGGCGCAAGCTCATTGCCACGAAGGGCGCATCGTTCGCAACGCCAGACGGAGCCGAAGCCAAGCCTTGGGAACCTTGCGCGCTCATGCTCGCCAGGTCAGCGCTGGTTGGCGTATAGGCCCAGGCTCTGAGCTCGCGGTCCTCGGCTTCCAGGCGATACTCGAACGACAAGTCGCCGCTCGGCACGAAGTTTTTTCGAGAATAGCTGAGCTCGGTGAGCTCTCCCGTCGGCTTGCGCTGCTCTAGCTCGTACCCGTACGGGCGCACCCCGAATCCAACGTCGTGCCCCCGCACCTGAACGTCGATGCTGAAATCAGCGACCTCGGTCGAGCCCTTCGGATCATAAGCCAACGGATACGTGTAGCGGCGCACGCTGCCGTGCGGTTTGATGTTCTGCGTATACGCCAGGACGATGCGTCGCGAGCCTCGCTTCGGGATGGGAAAAATCCGGAGCTCGAAACGGCCGCCGCGCTGCCATTCGAGCAGTGCCGGGTCTTTCCACGGGCCGGGCACCCAAATGATCTCTTCTTTGATTGGCGCTCGCTGCTTGGTCGAGTTCACGATGGCCCCACGCCAGATCTTGCTGGCCTGCTCGCGATCGACGAAAGCGCCCTCGATCAGCTCACCATCCACCTCGAGCGCCAACCGCTCTATTTGCGCGTCCGGCGGAAGCGGAAAACGGAAGATGCCCTCGAGCACTTCGTCCGTCGTGTTGCTGAACACCTCCTCGACCGTCGTCTTGACGATGTTGCCGGCGGCGCGCACCTTCACCGCGTGGCGAGTCAAGCGCACCGCATTTTCCCGCTCCCCAGTCTCGCCCGGCTTTTTGGCGACGAGCTCGCCCAGCCCGCGCAGCGCGTTGCCCTCTGTTGGCCCGGCAGCGATGAACGACTCGTCGCTCCACGCCATGGCCTCTTCCAATGAAGCCAGCGCCGAGGCAGCTGGAGCTTTACCGGCATAAAGCTCTGCCCCCTCGCCCGCTGTCACCGAAACGTGTCGCTCTTGCTGGTCGACCAGCTTGACCTCGCCGCGGCTCACGTCCACGCGCGCAAAGTCGTCCGTGACCCGCAGCGCGAACTTGGTTCCCAGAACTTCTGCTCGCCCCGTGGGCAGCGCAATCTCTGCACTGCGCCCCTCTATCTGCTGCACATCGGCGACCAAGTTGCCCTCGAGGAGCTTACCGCCTCGGCCCGCTCGAGCCGACAGCTGAAAGTCGGTGGCGCGATCCAAATACACCGCACTGCCATCCGCCATGGAGAGCTTCGCCCGAGTCAACCCGTCGGTGCGCAGTCGTGCTCCGGCTTCGAGCCTCTGCCCGACCTCGGCCTTGGCGCAGTGCTTCGCCTCCGCGTCACAGATCTGAAGACCGCGCGCGCTACCCAAGGCGCTCACCACTTGACTGACAGTGCCGCTCCACCCCGTCGCAGTTTTCGGCGCGGGCTCGCCCGCCCGGCCAAGCCACAATGCGAGCGCGGCAGCTGCAGCGCCCAAGCCCGCGAGGCCCACGGCCCAGGCGCGCGGCACGGACCGGCCACGCTTTGCGTCGGCGGTGCTGCGCTCCTTGTCGGACGGTAGAGCCTCGAGTGGTGGAGTCTCGTCGGGTGACGCTACCTCGTCGGCTTGTCCCGTCTCGTCGAGCGGTGCTGCGGCCTGGTCGAGTGCCGCAAGCACGCGCTGCTCCAGATCGGCTGGCGCCACGAAGTCGTCACCCGCGCGGCGGATCTGCTCGATGTGTCGCTTCGCCTCGAACCGAGCATCGCGACACCGTTCACACTCGGCAACGTGATCGAGCAGCTGTTCGTCGGCCACACCGTCGAGAACCTCGCTCATATGCTCGCTCACCAGGCGACAGGTTTCGTCGAGATGGGTCATGGTTCCTCCGCGTCGCGCAGTACTTCGCGCAAATGGGCAATGCCTCGTGAAATGCGTTTGCGTGCCGTGACCTCCGAAATCCCGCACAGCGAGGCAACCCCGTCGAACTCGAGCTCGGCCACGTAGCGCAACAGCAAGGCCTCGCGCTCGGTCGGGCGGATCTGCTCGAGAGCGCTACGGGCCAACTCCGCCTTCTGTTTGAGCACCAACCATTCTTCTGCTCCCGGCGTGGAACCGCGCACGGACGTTTCGCCACCCTCGATCAAGCGCAACTTGGCGCGACGTTGGCGCCGCTCGACGACCTTGAGCGCCTTGTTGCGCGCGATCCCGAGCAGCCACGCACGCACCGAGCCCTCCCGCCGCCAGCTCGCAAAGCCGGCGTGCGCCGTGAGCAACGTTTCTTGCACGACATCCTCCGCCTCGGCCTGGTCACCCAATATGGCCATGCAGAGGCGCCCGAGGTGAGCGCCGTAGTAGCGAGCGCACAAAGTCAGCGCTTGTCGCCACTCGCCCCCCTCCAGGCACGCGATCACCTCCCCTTCCCCATCGCCGCTCGGCGCATCGTCTCCGAGCTCATCCTGCTCGCCGGCGGCTGTTGTCACGGATTGCACCTCAAGTCCTCGTCCCTCCTTGTTCCGCTTGGTCCGCAGATTGTGACCAACTCGCCCCAAAAATGGTGTGCGATTGTGCGGAACGCGACAAAACCGCTAGCTCACGCCGCAGGAACACACGAGCACACATCCCCTCCTGGCCCCCGGTCAGTTTTGGAACGGTTCAGGTTGGTTCGAGCCGGTAATCGGCACGATACACTCGATAGTCGATACTCGGGAACAGGTTGTCGATGGATTCGATCTCGCTGAGCACCGCCCCATCGATGGCCCGGTCTCGCAGCATGCGGGCCAAACGCCGGAATCTGCCCAAGTGCTCCTTCGTCCTGCGAACGGCGTACGAAACGACCGTCCCCTGGCTCATGATGAATGCCCAATCGCTGGCTTGGGCCAGAAGGAGCTCGCGCGCTGCTTGGTCGAGCGCGCGCCGTTCGAGGCCCTGCGCTCGTGGGTGAGCCTCAGCCAACTCGACCATCCAGTCCGCGGCATGATGCAAATGTGGATAGATCCAGTCGTTCTTTCCGTTCAGCCACATCTCGTTATAGCCCTTGTAACCCCAGCTCGATGAAGCGGGCACGGCTCGCTGGTGTTCTGGGAATTGACTCAAATAGTCCGAGGGCGTCGAAAGCTCTAGCTCACCTTTGCTCTCGTCGATCTTGCGCAGCACGCCGCCCAGCCACTCCGGCCCTTCGAACCACCAGTGACCGAAAAGCTCGGCGTCGTACGGTGCGATGACGATCGGCTCTTGCTGCATTTGCTCAGCGAGGGCCGCAACTTGACGGCGGCGATTCGAGCAGAAGTGCTCGGCGTGCTGGGCCGCGCGTGCCAAAGCCCACTCGCGCACGTACGGTTGCTTGGCTTCTGTGGGACCGGTGACGCGATGATACTTGATGCCGACGTTGCGACGGAGCCCCATGGGATGAGCGAGCACCCCGAGCGCTTCCGGCTCGAGCTCGAAGCCCAGATCGCGGTAATATTCACGATAATCCGCGTCGCCCGGGTAGCCTTCGGTAGAGCTCCACACTTGACGGGTCGATTCGGGGTCCCGACCGAAGAACACGACCCCCGCAGGGGTGGCAAGAGGCGCGTAGACGCCATGGTCGATCTCGGCCAAGGCGTGGTCGATGGCGTGGGTCTCGACGAAGGAATAGCGTATGCCCGCTTCGGCGAGGGTGGCGTCCAGACCGGGAAAGTAGCCACACTCAGGCAACCACAAGCCCCGAGGTCGCGCCCCGAAGCACGCCGCATGCTCTAGCACCGCCACGAAAATCTGGGCGCGTACGGTCGCTGGGTTCTGGTTGAGCAGCGGCAAGTAGCCATGGGTGGCCGCGCACGTGATGAGCTCGACGCCGCCGGCCGCCGCCACCCCCCGAAACGCTCCGACGAGATCGCCGCGCCAACGGTCCTGGTAATCTCGGCGCGCCCTGTCGAAACGCCGGCGGTACAAGAGTGCCGTCGGCTGCAGCTCCGGGAGGTTTCTGGTGCGATGCACTTCTCGCTCCGCCAGCTCGCAGAGCCTTTCGAGCCAAATGCCGAAACGAGCTCGCAATAGCGAGTCGTTCAGCATGGCCACCAGAGTCGGACTCAACGACACGGTGACTCGGTAGCGGATGCCTTGCTCGAGCAGCTCCTCGAACAGCCAGAGCAATGGGATGTACGTTTCCAAGATCGCCTCGCGCAGCCAACCTTCCTCGAGGAAGTCGTCGTGCTCGGGGTGACGAATGAAGGGCATGTGCGCGTGCAGCACCAGACACAGGTGGCCGGGCCGGCGCCGTTCGTTCGCGCGCACAGTCGAGTCTACTTCGGCGGCAGCCATGCGCTTCCCGAACCCGAGCTCTCGAAGGTGAGCGAGACACTGCGGCTCGGCTCGAGCTTTTGCTCGGGGGCGCTGGCACTCCCGCTGCTTTCACGGGCAGGCCCGTGCGGAGCGTCCTGAGCAGCCAGACGCGTGAAGGGCTGCTCGGCTGGGGAAATTTCCGCATGTGGAGCTTCCGCAGGAGCGAGCGCTGGCCCTGCAGGCGGCGCTTCGCTCTGCTCTGGCGGAGTGGTCACGGGCTGACTGACCAGGACTTGGTGCGGTTCCGACGCGAGTGCTGGTTGCTCGAAGGCCGGTTCGTCCTGCGCTTCGACGGGGGCCGGGGGTGACCATCGTTCGGCCGGTGGCACCCAAACGGGCCGCGAGCGGCACACCGGAACGAACCGCCCGTCGGCGCGCGGTCCCAGCTCGGCGAAGTACGATTTGTTGGCAGACCAAAGCTCGACATACCAGCTTCTCGCGCCCGGCTTCACGACGACATCGAAGAACGAGTGAGCACTCGACGTGTCGGGTTCGACGCCTGTCACATCATAAAAGCGCAGGACCCACGTCAGGGGCTGATCGGGGTCTGGCGGATTCAAGCGCTTCTTGGCGTCGAGCCGATCTTGAGCAGTAAGCTCCCAATAGGTGTGCAGGTGATACGGGTCGATCACCATGAGCACCACGCGCGACTGACCGTAATGGTCAGGCAATTCATCCTCGAGCGCGCGATGGGTTCGGGCAGCCGTCGCGTCGGGGTGCTTCGATCGGCGCTTCATGAAGGCGGTCGACCCGTAGCGAAAACCTCCCAACACTCGGGCGATCACCTGCCCTGCCCGCCCCTGAACCCCCGCAATCATCGCTTCGAGTCGTGCTGGCACCTGGTTCCCATGACTTGCTGAATGGTCTGACCGAATCACGTCGAATTCGCCATCGAGCTCGCTTGACCGCAACGGATGGGCCCCGAGACTCGGTTGCGATGCGTCCGCTAGCACCTTCGACGTCGCGCGGCAAAATCCTGATGTTGGCGACTCGTGGAGTTGCATGAGGCACTCTACCGAAAGACGCCGGGATGGTCGAGCCTGACGTCTTCGGTTAGGCTGACTGTCTGATGCAGCCTCTCCGGACCGCGCTGCTGACTGCCGTCGCCTTTTTGTCCGCCTGGACCGCCTGCCGGTCTACGCCGCACGATCGACGACCCGCCAAGCCTCCGCTATCGGCCAGCCCGGCAGCACCCTCCCATGCGGTGAACACAGCCAGCTCGCACCCCGGGCCGTCACACGAGCAGCCCGCACCGGTCGTCGTGATCAGTGCACCTCCCAGCTTGCGCGCCTTGGAAGAGCTCGGCTTCGACCTCGGCTCGCAGCTCTTGGGGGAGCGAGCGGCGACCACTCGCGAGTTGGGTCGCCACGCGGCCTACCGTGCGCTAGCCGAGACAATCACCACCGATCTGGAGAACGACCGACGCCGCGATCGCTCGGCCGGCGTGGGCATGCGTTACGCCCACCGCCAATTCGATGCTCGCTGGCTGAGCTCCGACAAGACACGCTTCGAGCTCATCGCCATCGTCAACCGCCTCGATCGACGAGTGTTCGCGCCTGAGTACTGCGGAGAGCTGCGCTTCATCTATCGGCTGGCCTATTCGGTGGACACACCTACCGGACCGGTCGAGTCGCGCCTGCCGATGAACATCAACCTGGTGCGATTTCAGCCTCAGGACCCGAGCGGCACGTGCCGCCAAGCGGCGAGCGCATGGATCCCTGACCTGTCCGCCAGCAACGACTCCGACTGGCTGACCTCCGAGCGCGGTCCATTGGCGGCCGCCAGCAAAGCGCCTTTGAAATCCGTAGAGGTCAATTTGCAAAGCGTGCGCTGGCCCTCCACGGTGCGCCCCAACCTGGGCGGACACGCCGAATACATTCTGCGCGTCTTTCACCAGCAGCCCAAGCCGCCCTATTGGGTGCCGGCGAAGCTCGAAAACACCATCGATGTCGATCGGTTGCTACGCGATGCTTCGCTGTTAAACGAATTGACCCAATGGCTCGCTCTTCCGGCCACGCTCACTGCGCTCGACGCGGGAACGCTTCTGGTGCCGGAACGCTTCCTTGCCGAGCGCGCCGTATCTGTCTCGCCCCACGGCCTCGCTCGCCTGACCAATCGCCCCTATGCGAGAGTGCTCTCACCCAGAGCGTTCGAGGGTGTCGACTTCAGGAGCTACGCCACACTCGCATCACCCGCTTCCGTCATTCGCCGGCTCGACGGCCTTAGTTGCCAGGGTTGCCACCAAAGCCGCAGCTTGGCCGGGTTTCATCTGCTGGGAGAAGATCCACCCGACAAGCAAGTCGACGCACTGCGTGTCCCGATGTCGCCTCACTTTCACAGCGAAGTGACGCGCCGACGCGACTATGTGGCGACAGTGGCCGCTGGCGGGCAACCGGACGAAACCCGCCCACCCGCTGAGCGAGGGCCCGGCGACGATGGTGTTGGCTCTCCCTGTGGGCTGAACGACTCCATCTATGGCGAGTGGCCCTGCGCCGCGGGCCTCGAATGCCAGAGCTTGGGCGATTCACAAGTCGGCATCTGCCTACCGGGCGAGGGGCCCTCGGTTGGTGACGCCTGCGAATACGGACCGATCACCCACGCGTCGGCGCATCGGGATGCGGCGCGCTTGGCGCGCACACCCTGCCAAGGTGGGCGCGTCTGCGAGGCGAATAGTGTGGGTTTTCCAGGCGGCATGTGCGCCGGCTCCTGCAACGACCTGCCGCCGGGAGCGGTCTGCGGAGGCATCGCCTTGCTCGTCGAGTTCAACACCTGTCTGGCGAGCGGTCGCGCCTTCGAGCGTTGTGTGCTCGAAAATACGCGCCCCGGGGCACTGCGCGCTTGCTCCTTCCACGACCCCTGTCGAGACGATTACGTGTGCGCCCGCGTCCCGGGCGGCGGTGCCTGCATGCCGCCCTATTTCCTCTTTCAGCTGCGCGTCGACGGTCATCCGATTTGACTGGAAGCCAAAACGAACCTGCATCGAGAGCCCCGTGAGCCGAAAACAAATCAAACAGCAGCGCAAGCAAGCCAAGCTCCACAAGCGCGGCAAGCTCGACAAGAAGCGACGCCAGGCTCACGCCCACAGGGATGCACGAGGGCAAGTGCATCTCGAGCTGCATCGCGATCCCCTGAGTGGCAATGCCCAAGTCGTGCTGCGCCAGGCCATCTTCGAGCACGCCTGGCAGAATCAACTCGCTGTCGCTACGGCCACCACCGCTCATACACTCTTGCAACCCGAACCAACTCTGGAGCAGGTGGCAGAGCTGGCCCGCAACGTCATGGGCGCCACCTCGCGCTTGGCCGAGGGACTCCTAACACGAGCACCTGCTGGTAGCGTTGCGTGCAAGGCGGGATGCGACCACTGCTGCTATCAGCCCGTAGGTGTGACCGCCCCGGAGGCGCTGGCGATCTTCGACCACTTGAAACAGACGCGCTCGGTCGAAGCACTCGCCCAACTGACGGCGCACGTTGCCAAGCGGCACGAGCAGACACGCGACTTGTCCGCCGCCGAGCGCTTTTCGCCGGAGCAACCCTGCCCTTTTCTGGAATCCGGCCATTGCTCGGTCTACGAAGTACGCCCACTGGCCTGTCGCGGAATGAATTCGCTAGACGCCGACGACTGCGCCGACCGGCTGCGCGACCCCGAAGCTCGCGCGACATTTCTTGCCAAAGGTTTCGGGGGGCGTTCGTTCATGGAACCGATCCGTGGTTTTCATGCGGTCAGCGCTGGACTGCAGCTAGCCCTCACGGAGCTCTACCACCTCGATATGCGTCCGCTCGATCTCACCGCCGCCATGCATCTATTGCTCAGCGGCAGTGATGCGCTGCCCGACGAATGGCTGAGCGGTAGAGCCCCATTTGCGACAGCCCGGGGCGCTGACAACACAGCCCAGCCCGGCATCCGCGAGTTGACCGGCGCCCTCGAACCGAAACCCAGCCGTCATTGAGTACAGCGGCACGCAAGAAAGTGTCCAGAGCGGGGGCTTGGGTGAGCCGTTCGCACGCCAGCTTCACCAGGTCGCCGCTACGAGGAAAATGTTGCTCGCACTCTGCGCGCGGCATTTTTCATTCGTGGCGGGTGACGCCACCGTGCGCCGCGTACAACCAAATCAAGAAATCCTTGGCGAACGTTGGCGTTCTTGGCGCCCTGGCGGTTTTTGGAACCGTTCAGGTTGGAGCAACGCGTCCAGGCCAAGTTCAGCTCGCTGCGGAGCCCGACTTGTTTTGCGCGTTTGGCGGTTTTGCGGTTCGTCTCTTCCGAGTCTTCTTGGCCACTTCGGGTGGGGCCCGTGCGCCGCTCGCCCATATCGCCAACCAGGTGTTCAACGACTTGGCGACGGAGCTCGAGCGCCAGGGGCTCAGTCGCAAGGTGACCGCGGATATGTTCGGGATCTCGCTCAGGTCCTACCAGCGCAAGCTGGCGCGCCTCCGCGAAAGCTCCAGCGATCGCGGTCGCTCGATGTGGGAGGCTGTGCTCGAGTTCTTGGTTTCCCGGGGCATCACCACGAGGGTGGAGGTCTTGGAGCGCTTCGGTAGCCGCAGGAATGCAAAAGAGAGCGAACAGCGACAATCCAGCCAAGAGGGCGCCCTCGCTCGCAAGTTTCGCGAAGCTCGGCGCCGGGTTGGTGTACGCTCTACGGCGTGAACACGCTCGAAGCACGCCCGCCGGGCTCTAGGCGCTGCCTGTGGTTGGCGGCCCTGGCCGCAGGCCTCGCCGGCTGTGGCGACGATTCTGATTCGAAAGATCTGCCCATCCCGGTACCCGACACCTTCGAGGCGTACTTCGTGGCAGGCGAAGTGTGCATGCCGAGCAATGCCGCCACGGGGACCACGCCCGGGAGCGCAGAGGAGCATCCTATCCGCTTCGACATCTGCCGGCACCGCTGCATCTCGCTCGATCGCGGCACCGCGACCATTCGCTATGCCTTTCAGTGCGCGGCCGGCCAGTGCAACATGATGGTCATGGCCAAGGCGGTGGCCTATCGCGTGCAGAGCGAAACGAACTGCGACGGACGCGAGCTCGTCGCTCCACCGGCGGGCTCCTGTACACCCGAGTCGTTCACCTTTATGGTGGACCCGCCTTGCTGCTTGGATGGCAACTACATGACCGGCGACATGCTGGTGGGGGTGCCCTTCATGGATCTGGAACAAGCCCAGAAAGTTTCAGCGCGCATCAATGCCGGCGAGGAGCCGCAGACGGTGATCTTGCAAGAGGTAGGGCCCACACCTGCCGAGCGCACCTGGCTGGTGAACTACGACACGACTCACCCAGTCGTCTCCGATGGCGCCGCCTTGTCTGGCGCGGACTGTCACACCATTTCGCCTCCCTAAGGCGCGCTCCAGCGGCTTTAGAACATGAAACCGCCGCCGAGACCCAGCAAGAGTCCGTCCAGACTGGCGGTTGGCTCGAGCTCGAGCCCGGGAATGCCTTCCAAAGCTCGGGTATCGACCCTAAGGTAGGCATAGCGCGCTTCGGCCATCAAAAAGCCCATGCCCCAGGCGTAGAGCACTCCCATCCCCGCGGTGAGCGCCGTGCCCGTTTCGCTCACATCCCCGCTCAGCCCTTCCACTTGAACCACGACCGTCATGCGAGCGGCACCGACCCCGAGCTTGGGGCGCAAAACCCAGGACGGACCCAGGCTTAGATCATAACCGAGCTCTGCGCCGTAGTGGAGTATGCGCAGCGACCCTTCGACGTCGCCATACTCGGGGAAGCGCCGTGACGCCCCGAAGAAATAGTTGACCTCACTGCCCAGGTGCAGATTCGAAGCCAGCGTGTAACCTGCCTTGGCTCCCAGCCCCAAACCAAACGGTGAAGGGATCTCCTCCTCGGCTCCCCCCAGATAAAGGCCATAGCCGAGCGTGCCGGCCACCGCGGCCTTCGACTCGGTAAAGCTCGCCGCATGCACGGCTTGCGCAGATGGCAAGGAGCTCCCGAGCACGAGGCCGCACAGCAAAAATGACGTGCTCCGCATTGGCCTGCGCCTTGTAACACGGCGTCATGCGTCACGCTCGCCAGGATATGAGCAGCGGTCCCGAAGCACCTGCGACCGGGTCGGCGCTCGGCAGCGGGAGCGCCCCGATGGCGTTCGACGCCTCGCGCTGCTCCGAGCTTCCCCCGTAATTCATATCGTAGCTCCGCCCTTCGGCGTACGCGCCGACGACACAGAAATCGGGGCTAGCTGTGAGTCGTTTGTGTGCAACTCCCGCTGGAATCACCACGACGTCTCCGGCGCGGAGCCACAGAGTGGGGCCGCTCGGACCACCTACTTGAATCTCGGCCGAACCGGCGAAGCAGCCGAGCACCTCGTGCGCCGTGCTGTGATAGTGGTGCACCGCATACACACCAGCACGCCACCCATTGGACCAACCATGCTCGGCAAACCGCTTCTCGATCGTGCCCGCAGTGACCTGGCTGCCGAAAGCACCACGATACACCAAGACGGGGCAGCGCTCGTTGTTGGGAAATCCGTCGGCGGCTGAGACGGGGATCTGCTCCAGCTCGTACTCCAGTGGCCCCATGACGCTTCACCTCTCGATGGGGATGGCGCCGTGCACGGGCGGCGTCAAGCTCGACAGAGCAGCGCGACTGGCGAATCGCCTCTGCGGAACTACACTCAAGGACCGTGCCATCCTTTCAGTTTCTCCTGTTCGTGCTGGTGCTCAACCTGATTCTGGCCGCCATCAACCTGCGTGCCTACCGCTGGTTCGTAGAAGCATTCGCCCCTGCTCCATGGCTGCGTAGGTTCGTGGCTGGGTTGCTGGGCGCCTCGCTCTTGACGACGTTCGCGGGGCGGCTCGTCAGCCGTGCCGGCTACGAGCTAGCGGTCCCAGGTCTTTTCGTGCTCGCCTTCGCCGTACAGCTCGCGGCGCTGATCAGCGTGGCGCTGCTGCTCTGCTTGGATTTATGGCGATTGCTGCGCAGGCTCGGTCGCTTCGCGCTTGCCTTTCGGCGCACCATCGACTCCCAGCGTGCAGTTCAGCCGGAGCCGGAGCAAAAACCCGCCCCCGCTCCGGAGGTTGCCGTTTCGAGGCGCCATTTTGCGCTTCAAGCCGCCGTGGGGTCGACCTTCTTGATCGGCGGCTCGAGCTCCGTATACGGATCGCTTTTGGGCCGGCACGACTACGTCATCGAAGACGTACCCATTGCGATACCGGGCCTGTCACGCGCTTTCGACGGGTTCAGCATCGTTCAATTGTCGGACATTCACATCGGGCAATTCGTGGGTGAACCCGAGCTCAGAGCTGCCGAGACGCTCGTGCGCCAAGCGGCACCGGACCTCATCGTGCTCACCGGCGATCTGTTGGATCACGATCCGCGCTTCGCCGAGCATTTGGGGCGATTCGTGCGCCGGCTCGAACCGCTGGCGCGGCATGGAGTCTGCGTGGTCTCCGGCAATCACGATTTCTACGCGGGCATCACGCCCACTGTGAGCGCACTCGAAGCGGGAGGCGCCCGCGTGCTCAGAAATCAGGGGATCGTGCTCGGAGATGCCAGCGCCGGAATCGCCCTGCTCGGGGTCGACGATGTGCGAGGAGCTCGCTTCGAGCCCCATGCGGGCCCCGATTTGACGCGCGCCCTGGCTTCTCTGCCCACCATGGCGGGGCGCGTATCGCCAGCTCTCGATTTGCCCCGCGTGCTCTTGTGCCACAACCCCTCGTACTTCGAGCACGCCCAGGGACGCGTGGATCTACAGCTGTCCGGTCATACGCACGGAGGTCAGGTTAACTTGTTGGTCCGTCCGGCAGACTGGGTCTTTCCGCACGGGTGGATCGCGGGACTGTATCGAGAGGGCAGTTCTCGGCTGTATGTGAATCGCGGCTTCGGAACCGCAGGTCCACCGGCGCGCGTGGGGGCGCCACCCGAGGTGAGTCGGATCGTTTTGACGGTCTGAGCTCCTCAATGCATCGGTGAGGCATCTTGGTGCCACCTCGGCCCGGCTGGCCGGCACCCGCTCCCGTCGTACCAGTCAATGATTGACAGATGTATGACAACGGCCACGTTCGCGGGTATTCTCCCACTCCCCAAAGGAGGGAACTGACCATGCAGCATCGACTGTGGCCATTGGTACTTGGTTTCACGCTGGCAGCCGCCTGTGGCGGCGACGACGATCCGGCAAAGGGCACCACCGGGACCACCGGAGGCAAAGGCGGAAGCGGTGGAACGTCTGCCACTGGTGGAACGGGGGGAGATGCCGGCGCCACCGGCGAGGCGGGCTCCATGGGCGACGCAGGCACGGGCGGCACCGGCTCGCCGAATGTGATGTGCGATCCCAAGGGCTCGGGCGTCTGTCAAAACGCCACCGATTGTCCCGCGGTCGAGTCTGGCGACGCGCGTAGAGAATCCGGAATCTGCGGCATCCAATGCCTCGAAGACGAAGATCCCGGCACGTGCGCTGTGGCCTGCATCGTCGATGCGGCCGACATCAGCGCTGCATGCGCTGCGTGCTACGCCGGGGCCGTCGCCTGCGGCAGCGAGAACTGCCTCAACGAATGCATTGAGAATCCTGAAGCCGAGAGTTGTATCGAGTGTCAGGTCGAGGCGGGCTGCCGCTCGGAATTTTCCGAGTGCAGTGGGCTTCCCGAGTAGTCGGTGATGCGACAAGCCTGGGTGATCGGGCTCGCGGCGCTTGCTGTCGCGATGCGAGCGCAAGCGGCCGGCTACGACACTCCCATCGTCTACACCGCCCGCCATATGGGGATGGGCGGCACGGCGATCGGCTATGTGTCAGACGCATCCGCGGCATTTCACAACCCGGCAGGACTTCAGCACGTGGCTGGGCTCTCCCTATTGGGCGACTTCAGCCTGCTCGTGGGTGAGGTCACCGGCTCGCCGCAGAACGCGGAGGCGACGCGGAGTCTGACGAGCAATCCCGTGGTGGCTCCGTTCTTCTTGGTGGGCGCCGCAGCCCGCTTGCACCCTTGGCTCAGCGCGGGCCTGGCGGTCTTTCCGGTGGCCTCAGGCGGTGCCGAGTACGAGTACACCATCGCCAACCCCGCCATAGACTCCACGCAGATCTTGTTCTTCGAAGCCACGCCACTCATCAGCTTGAACGTGCCGAAAGACCGGTGGCTACCCGGGCAGCTCGCCTTCGGCCTGGGCTATCGCATCAGCTACCTGTCGTTCGAACGCAAACAAGGCAGAGCCGACAATCCGCGCTTGCTGGATCTGGAAATGACCGGCAAAGACTTTACGGGCATTCGCGCCGGCCTCCAGTACCGACCCACTCCCTATTTCTCGATGGGCTTCGTGTTCAGAAACAAGATTCGCGTGGTGGCGAAGGCCGACGACGCGACCGTATTCTTACGGCAGGCGACCGATGCGGAGCTTCCGTTCGTGCTTCCAGCCAAGTTCGGAAGCGGCATGCGCTTCGACTTCGGCGACTTGGGGCTGGCGCTCGACGGTGAATACAGCCTGCAGAGCCAGAACGATGAAAATAGCTTGAGCGGTATGCTGGACGGCGAGCGGACCGAAGCCACCAACGTGGCTCGCTGGAAGAACGGCATCACCGGGCGCATAGGTTTGGAGTATCGCTTTCGGTTGGGAGACGCTCGGGTTCCAGCGCGTGCCGGCTATGTCTTCGATTCCGCGGTCGCCAATCCCGCCTATCCGTCCGCCTTCGGAACACCTCCCGCCGCGACTCATTCGGTGACGGTGGGCACGGGCTATGTGATGGACAGCTGGCAAGTGAATCTCGCTGTGGCTCACCGCCAGGGTTCGACCAAGGTCAGCGAGGACGAGCTCATTGGCTGCCGCTTCTGTGGCTTTGCCGGCCGCTACGCGATCGAGATGACGGGCTTTTACCTCGACGCCTCCACGGACTTCGACCTCTAAACTTGCCCTGAGGCTTCGAGCCTAAATTAGGTTATCAACGCACGCTCGGCTCGGCGCCGCGCCGCGGTAGGCCTCACTCTTCAATCGTGAGCACCGCAAGAGGACGCAGAGGCCGCAAAAAATCGCCGTCAACCCTCGGCGTGCTCTGCGAACTCTGCGGTGGGCCTCCCTTCAGCTCAGCGGTGCTCTTGGCTCGGGCGCCATTGCTGACCGCCGACGATCACGCGCTCGACGGGATTGGCGCCGACCTCGTAGCTCAAGAGGCGCTCGTCCCGGTGCTTCAACAGCACCAAGTCCGCGCGCAAGCCGGCGGCGATCTGCCCGCGGTCCAGAAGACCCAAGAGCTCGGCCGGAACACGGGTGCTCGACACGATCGCTTCGAGCGCGGACATCCCCAGCTTGCGCACGGCGAGCGCCTGCACGAACGGCATCGAAAAGCTTGGCGCGGAGCCCGGATTGTAGTTGCTGGCCAAGACGAGCTTGCCGCCGGCGTCGAGAAAAGGGCGCGCTCGCGCGTAGCGCTCGTTTGTGTGAAACGCACTCACGGGCAGCATGACACCAAAGCAGCCATGCCGAGCGATCCGCTCGAGCATCGGCGCGGACGTCGCCTCCAGGTGATCCACGCTGCGCGCGCCGAGCTCGAGAGCGAGCTCGACGCCGCCGAGCGCATGAAACTGGTCGGTGTGAAGCCTGAGTGGGTGACCGAGCTCGCTCGCCTTCTCGAACAGGCGACGACAGTCGGCGACGGACCAAGCGCCCTCTTCACAATATGCGTCGACGGGGATGGGGCCGAACTCTTCGTGGACCCTAGGCAGCGTGTCCTCGACCACGCGCTCGACGAAGCGAGGCTCGGCAGGGTCGAGGGCATGGCCGAGCAGCGCCGTCGGCAGCACGGTGCCGGGAAACTCGCGGGAAGCAGTCTGGATAGCGCGAAGCAGCTTGAGCTCGTCCGCAGTGGTCAAACCGTAGCCTGACTTCACTTCGACCGTGGTGGTGCCGTGCTCGAGCATGGCGCTCAGCCGCGCCCCGAGCGCTTCGGCCAACTCGGCTTCGCTCGCGCCCCGCACCGCGCGCACGGTCGCGAAAATACCGCCGCCCGCTTGCAGAATGTCGAGATAGCTCTTGCCGCGCTGCTGGAGCTCGAACTCAGCGAGCCGATCGCCGGCGAACGCGGCGTGGGTGTGCGCGTCGATGAACCCGGGTAACAGCACGCGCCCATCCGCGTCGATCACCTGCTCGCCCGGTTGCGCCACGAGCTCCGGCGCCACCTCGACGATGCGGTCGCCTGCAATGCGAACGCTGCCTCGATATGGCGCGGGACTGGGCTTGCCGCACACGATGCGAGCGTTGGTAATCAACAGACTCATACGGCCCGCCGCTGAACGCCCGCCACGAAGTGCAACAACATCAGCGCCGCTACCCGCGCCGTAGCGCCGTCTCGGTCGTAGCTCGGGTTGAGCTCCATCAGATCGAAGTGGAGCACGTTCGGGTGTTGCCCGGCCGCCTCGGCCAAGCGGGTAGCAGGCAGCAGGCCCAGGCCCATGGGGTTGGGCGCGCTGACTCCGGGAGCCACGCTCTGATCCAGTCCGTCCAAATCGATGCTCACGAACGCAGGCCCCGGGTCGGCCACCGTGGAGACCTCACGGGCGATGTCGAAACCAGGCTCTTGAACTTGCCCAGCGGGGATCAGGCGCGCACCCTGCCCCGCGAGCCACTCGACGTCCGATTTCTGGTTGGCAAAGCGGCCCACGCCTATCTCAGAAAACCGGCGGGGGTCGAGGAACCCGCCCGTGATCAAACGGCGAAAAGGCATGCCCGACCCAATGCGTTCGCGCACGTCCAGGTGAGCATCGAGGTTGATGCCACCAAGGGGTAAAGCTCGGTGTGTACTGGCGGCGGTTAGCGTGGGCAGGCTCAGGTCGTGCCCCCCTCCGATGCACACCACGACCAACCCCAAATCGTGCAGTGCTCGAGCCGCGGCTTCGGCCCGCGCGTGGGTCTCGAACAGCGCCCGTGCCTCGGCGCCCGGGGCCGGCTCGATATCCCCCGCATCGTAGATCCGGACGCCGAGCTCGCAATCGTGGAGGCTATCGTGTGCAGTACCCAGCCGCGCCAACGCCTGCCGAAACGCACCGGGCCCCTCGCGTGCCCCCACCCGGCCATGGTTGAGCAAAACCCCTGTGTCGTCAGGCAGCCCGAGCAGCGCCAGCCGGCAACCTTCGGGCGAGCTCGGGGAGATGCAGCGCGCGAAGCGGCCTTCTGCAATGCTCGGCCAGGCGCCAGGCTTCGTATGAGGCAGCCTCATGAATCGCGCTCTTCGCCCGGCATGGGCACGATGAGCCCTTGTTCGGCGGCCGTGCGGTACGCCGCTGAATAGCCAGCGTCCGCGTGCCTGAGCACACCCAACGCCGGGTCGTTGGTGAGCACTCGCGCAAGACGCTCGGCTGCTTGATCGGAGCCATCGGCCACGGTGACCTGACCCGCATGCTGCGAGTAGCCGATACCGACGCCACCACCGTGATGGAAGCTGACCCACGAGGCGCCGCTGGCCGTGTTCACCAGCGCGTTCAAGATCGGCCAATCGCTGACGGCATCCGAACCATCCAACATGCTTTCGGTCTCGCGGGTCGGGGACGCCACGGAGCCGGCATCGAGATGATCGCGCCCGATCACGATCGGTGCAGAGACGCGCCCTTGCTTGACCAACTGGTTGAACAAAAGCCCAGCACGATCGCGCTGACCGAGGCCGAGCCAACAGATCCGCGCGGGCAATCCCTGAAAAGCGACCCGTTCGCGAGCCAGCCCGAGCCAACGCGACAGCCGTTCGTCTTCTGGAAACAGCTCGAGAAGTGCCTCGTCAATCACTTCGATATCCGAGGCTTCACCAGAAAGGGCCGCCCAGCGAAACGGCCCGCGCCCCAGACAGAACTCCGGACGGATATACGCGGGCACGAAACCTGGAAAGTCGAACGCGCGAGCAAAGCCCGCCTCCTTAGCCCGCTGCCGCAGGTTATTGCCATAGTCGAAGGTGACCGCTCCTCGATCCATCAGGCCGACCATGTGCTCGACGTGCGTCGCCATGGTGCTCGTACTGAGCGCGGCGTAGCGCTCGGGATCCGTCGCGCGGAGCTCGCTGGCGGCGTCCAGCGACAAGCCGGTGGGTACGTAGCTCAGCACGTCGTGGGCGCTCGTCTGGTCGGTGAGCGCATCCGGAGTGACGCCGAGCTCCAGCAGGCGCGCGAGCAGGTCCACCACGTTCGCAGCGACGCCGATGGACACCGCTTCACCGGACACCACCGCATCCCTGGCGCGCTGAATGGCCAGATCGATGCTCTCCGCCACTTCGTCCAGGTAGCGCGTGTGGCGGCGGCGCACGAGCTTTTCCCGATCGACGTCAGCCACCAGACACACGCCCTGGTTCATGGTCACCGCCAGCGGCTGCGCTCCGCCCATGCCTCCGCAGCCGCCCGTGACAACCAGGCGCCCCTCGAGGCTCCCGCCGAAATGTTGACGAGCCAGCGCCGCGAACGTCTCGAACGTTCCTTGTACGATGCCTTGGGTGCCGATGTAGATCCACGATCCCGCCGTCATCTGACCGAACATGGTCAAGCCTTGTCGCACGAGCTCGTCGAAATGCTGCTGGGTCGCCCAGTGCGGGACCAGATTCGAGTTGGCGATCAGCACACGCGGCGACCATTCGTGAGTCCTGAGCACGCCTACGGGCTTGCCGGATTGCACCAGCAACGTCTGGTCGGGCTCGAGCTTGGTCAAGCATTCGACGAGCGCGTCGAATGCAGCCCAAGAGCGAGCCGCTTGCCCGCGCCCACCGTACACCACGAGCCGGTCCGGAGCCTCGGCCACCTCGGGGTCGAGATTGTTCATCAACATGCGCAGCGCCGCTTCTGCGTGCCAAGTCTTGCAACTGAGGTGGTGCCCGCGGGGCGCGCGCACCACGCGAGAACCTGAGGTCGATTCGTTTCGAGATGAGTGTGGCATGCTCGCTCCTTTCAACCCGAAAAACGCCCGGCCTGCACCATCTGCTCCAGGGCGTGAATATCAGGGGCCGGGGGTCTATCGGCCGTACGCCGGGACACGACCTCGCGAATGGCAGCATGCGCCGCTTCGACACCGGCTCCCGAACGCAGCGGCCGCTGGTACTCGAGCGCTTCGGCGGCACATAAAAGCTCGATACTGACGACCTGGGTCGCCCGTTCGACGGCGATGCGCGCCTTGCGAGCCGAATACGCTCCAAAGGAGTTGTAGTCCTCCATACCCGCACTGGTGGGCAGGTTCGCGACGCTAGCGGGCGTGCTGAGCCCAATCAGCTCATTGCAGCACGCGGCGGCCGCATACTGGGCGATCATGAGCCCCGAATGCGTGCCGGGTTTGGGGGACAAATGCGGGTTCAAACGATTTTCGGCATCCGAAGCCGCGAGCATGTAATAGACGCGCCGCTCGGCGATACCCGCCAGGTGCGCAAGCGCGATGGTGAGCGTGTCGAGAGCGAGCGCCAGTGGCATACCGTGGAAGTTGCCCGCGCTCACGACGTGGCGCGCGCCGGCCGCGGCCTCGGAAAACACCAACGGATTGTCCGTCACCGCACCGAGCTCGCGCTCGACCACACCCTCGACGAAATGGATCGCATCCAGGCACGCGCCGAGCACTACCGGCGCACAGCGCAGCGAGTAAGGATCTTGCACGCGGGGATCGTGATGCAAATGCGAAGGCACGATCTCGCTCGAGGCGATGAGCGCCGCGAGGCGCTCGGCCACCTCGCGTTGCCCGGGCTGACCGCGAGCCGCGTGCACCCGCTCGTCCAAGAATTCGTCGGTTCCGCGGCAAGCATCGATGGACATGGCCGCCGCCACCAGCGCCGCCGAGAACAGACGCTGCACGTCCGCACACGACAGCCCCGCCGATGCCGCCATCATGTGTGTCCCGTTGATCAGCGCCAGGCCTTCTTTGGCCTTGAGCTCCAGGGGCGTGAGCCCGCTGCGTGCCAACGCTTCGGCTCCGGTCACGCACTCCCCTGCCACACGTGCTTCGCCTGCGCCGAGCAGCACTAGCGCAGCATGCGCCAGCGGTGCCAAGTCGCCCGAAGCTCCCACCGAACCGACCGCCGGAACACAAGGCGTCACGCCGGCATTCAACAGCGCCACCGCGTGCTCCACGAGCACTGGCCGAACCGCTGAGAGACCGCGAGTCAGCGATGCCGCGAGCAAGAAGAGCATCCCCCGCACCACATCGTCGGGCAACAGCTCGCCCACGCCCGACGCGTGCGACAAGATCAGGTTTCGCTGCACCTCCTTGAGCTCGTCCTGCGATACACGCTGTCGCGCGAGCGAGCCGAAGCCGGTGTTGACGCCGTAGATCACCTCTCCTTGCTCCAGCGCGCCCTCGAGCGCGACGCGTGCGGCCGTGAGGCGTTGGCGCCCCTGGGCGCCAAGCTCCACTCGGGCTCCGTGCCGAGCCACGGCTTCCAGCTCGGCAATACTGACTGGGCCCCCGTCCAGCACCACCGTGCGCAAACCCGCGTCGAGAGTCATGAATGCAAAGCATAGCAGAGGCCCTCGAGCGTCACATCGTGGCAATTCGGCACCGCGGCCGGGAGCCGCGCTTCACAGCCGCGCGCTACGCCTCGCATTTTCACCAAACCCATTTTCATGAAAGACAGCACTGCCGGACTGCGCTACGGCTTTCTCCCATCATGAACCCCACAGCCAAATTCGAGACTTCCATGGGCAACTTCGAAGCAGAGATCTACGTCGACAAGATGCCCATCACGGCCAACAACTTCATCAGGCTCGTCAACGAAGGCTTCTACGACGGGCTGCACTTTCACCGCGTCATCAAGGACTTCATGTGCCAATTTGGCTGCCCTCACAGCCGCGATCCGAAAAGCCCGCGAGCTGGGACGGGTGACTCGCCATACGGTGCAATCCCCGACGAGCACCCTCGCGAGCACCGGCTCTCCAATGAACCCGGAACGCTGTCGATGGCCAATGCGGGCCCCAACTCGGGAAGCTCGCAGTTCTTCATCAACACCGTTCACAACGACTTCTTGGACTACTTCACACCAGGACAATCGAAGCATCCGGTGTTCGGCAAGGTCACCTCGGGAATGGACGTAGTGGTCGCCATCAGCGAGACCGACACCGACAGCAACGATCGTCCGAGAACGCCGGTGAAAATGCTGCGCGTCAGCATGGCCTAGAACAGCCACAAAACAGCGTGGATGTGGGCCACGGGAGACGCTCCGGAGGAATGGATAGCCTTTTTGGATGCTGACAATGGCGAGCCGCTCGG
>CBFGRJ010000075.1:0-23716 GCA_965651135.1 uncultured Myxococcales bacterium | reverse complement strand
GCACCGCGCTGGGATCGAGCACCGCGCTGGGATCGAGCACCGCGCTGGGATCGAGAGGCAGGCCGTGCGAAGCGCGCCCTGCGGGCGACCGAGCGCCGTGCTCGCGCAGCACGGACAGAGCACGATTGACGACGGAGGCGATTTCGCCCGGACGCGCGGCTCCGCTCGAGCCATGTGCCCTCTCCCAATAGGTGTCACCGGTTGACATGGAATGCGTCTCCCTGACGCGTGTGTCGTGGCGACTTTCGCACAACGAGTCGCAATGGTCGATGGTAAAGTCAACCGCAAAAGAAGTCACGCGGTCAAGGCCCCGAGCAAGGCAAAAGACCGCGATTCATCGGCGAATCGTTGGCAATGTTCCGGTCGGCCGGGGCGCTGCTTTCGATTGGCGCTTCGCGAGCCGGAGCAGGCGGTGGTGCCGATCCAGCGTGGGACCCGACGTGTTGCTCGGGCGCATTGCGAACGGTGACGTGGTCTGCCGCTTCGAATGCGCCTGAGCCATTGGCACGAGCGACCTGTTCGAGGGTTGAGGGTTGAGTACTAGTGCTCGGTTGTTCGCTCGAAGCCGGCGTCGAACTCGCGCAGCTGAGCTACCACAGCCGAGCTCGCGCCGACCTTGGTGGTTGGGCGAAGTTCTGACTCCGAGTTGAGTGCATGCCCTTGCATCGAGTTTGTGATCACGATGAACTAATCAGTGGCGACGGGGATGAAATCCTCGTCTGGTACTCGACTACGAAATTCGAGTGGCCTGGCTGCATGCGGAGATCTACACTCCCGACCGGGAAGGTGCTTAGTGCGTCGCTTTGCTTTTTATTTGGCATTAATGCCGCTCGCTGGGGCTCTGGCCTGCGGACAGAAGGCTGACGATTCCGATGATGGTGCGACCGGTGCGGGTGCAACCGGTGGAGCTGGGGCAATCACCGGAGCGAACAGCACCCAGGGCACGGGCGGCTCGGGTGACGGCTCGGGCGGGGCTACGAACACAGGTAGCGACACCGGGGGAGCTGCGGGCGAGGAATCCATGGGAGCGTCGGGGGGGACCGGAGGGTCCGACGCCGATGCAGACGAAGACTCCATCTCCGATAGCCACGAAGGCGCCCCCGATCTGGATACCGACAACGACGGGACGCCGGATTACCTCGATTCGGACTCGGACGACGACGGGATCAGCGATGGCTTCGAGGCTGGGGACGATGTGCTTGCGACGCCGCCGGTCGATACCGACGGGGACGGAACGCCCGATTTTCAAGACAACGATTCGGACGACGACGGAATCCCCGACGCAACGGAGGTTGCCGGAGGATTCGATACGGATGGCGACCTGGTGCCCGATTACCTCGACCTCGACTCGGACAACGACGACCTATCCGACGCCGAAGAAATCGCCAACGGGCTCGACCCTCGTGAGCCGGACAGTGACGGCGACACCATCAGCGACGGCGACGACGGGCTCGAAGATGCGGACGACGACGGCATCGCCAACGCCCTCGACGACGACAGCGATGGGGACGGCTACTCCGATGCCGACGAGGCGGGTGACACGCTCGTCGATACGCCGCCCGCGGATCTGGACTTCGATGGAATCCCCAATTTTCTCGATCTCGATTCCGATGGCGACGGCTTGCCCGACGACGAAGAGGAGGAATGTGGCACCTTGCTCGAGGACGGCGATGGCGACGGCTACATCGACCTGGTCGAAGTGCTGACGGGAGCCGACCCCTGCAACGCCGGTGACACCGTGCTCGATCACGGTGTGGAGTTTTTCTTCGTACTGCCTTACGAGGGCCCGGAGCAAAGCGCCACGTTGCGCTTCGTTCCCCGCGTTCAGAAGGCGGACGTGTTCTTCAACATTGACACCACCGGATCGATGGGTGGCGTCATCACCAGCCTGAAGGCGGGGCTCGGCTCGATCATGACGAGCACGCGAGCCCGGCTTTCCGATAGTGCGTTCGGCGTCGGCGGCTTCGAGGACTTTCCGCTGACTCCGTACGGTGCCATCAGCGACGAACCGTTTCACCTGTATACGGGCATCACGACCGACGAGGCCACCGCGCAAGCCGGCGCCAATGCACTTGCGCAAGGCAACGGAGGTGACACTGCCGAGTCCGGGTATGAAGCGCTGTTCCAAGCCGCGGTGGGCACGGGTATCAGCGGAGATGGAGGCACCTTCGGGCCGTTCACGGAGCCCGGTCGCATCGGTGGAGCTCGGTTTCGGCCAGGAGCGTTGCCGATCTTCGTGCATGCCACCGACGCCGAGAGTCACGATACCGAAGGCGTGCAGGCGTACCCGAGCTCCTACAATGCTCATGGTCGTACGGCAGCGTTCGACGCTCTGCAGGCGATTGGCGCCCGTGTGATCACGATTCAGAACGGCGCGTCCTCGGTGGCGGCCGCGTCCCTGCGGGAGATTTCGGAGGTCACGAGGGCCGTGGTGCCGCCCTGTTCTTTCAAGACCAGCGCGACGGAGTGGCGTTGTGGCGCCGATATGTGCTGCTTGCCGAACGCCACGGCTCCTACGCTGGGGGCCGGCGGCGCGCCCGAGTGCATCTTGCGTTACCAGCTGCAGACCGACGGCACGGGTCTGGCCGACGTGACCACGGACGGTATCGACGCCATCATCAAATACGCGAAATTCGACGTGCTCGCCCGGGCGCGCGACGACGGCGACGATGCGACGCCGGACACCGGGTCTTTTCTGACGCGGGTCGTCGCGAACACGCCGGACGATAGCTTCAAGCCGCCGCTCGAGCCCGAGCTCAGCTGCAACCCAGTGCCTGAGCCGGCCGCGTTCGACGGGGCGAGCTACAACAACGGCTTCGCGGGGTTTGCGGTGGGCTCGAGCAGCGCCAATCGCGAGGGGGCGAGGCTCTTTTTCACGGTGCACGCGCAAAACGAAGGGGTAGAAGAACTCGCCGAGCCTCAAGTGTTCGAGGCGTTCATCGACATTGTCGACGTGCAGACGGGCGCCGTGCTCGACACGCAGGACGTGTTGGTGATCGTTCCCGCTCGCCCGGGTGGAGTCGGAGAATGACGACGCGCGGTGTGGCCGACGGCAGGGTGGCGGGTGCGATCGCCGTCTTGGCGATCGCGCTCTTGGCCGGTTGTAGCAAAAAGAAATCGGACGACGACACGAGCACGGGAGATCCCACCACGACGGGATCGGGCGGGTCGGGTGCGGCCGGCAGCGGTGGTTCGGGTGGCACGGGAGCAAGTACGGCGGGCACCGGCGGAGACATGGCGGCCGCGGGGGCGGCAGGTAGTCCGGAGCCCGCGGTATGCGGAGATGGCTCGATCGATGGTGACGAGGAGTGCGACGGCTCCGAGCTGAATCACGCGACCTGCGAGCGTCTGGGGCTTGGCCCCGGCGTGGTGGGATGTAAAGCCAATTGTCGCTTCGATCTTTCGGGCTGCGCGCCCGGTGAGCTCTGCGGCAACGGTGAGCTCGATGGTGCCGAGCAATGCGACGACGGCGACGACAACTCCAATTCGGAGCCGAACGCGTGCCGAATCAACTGCACGTTGGCCAGTTGCGGCGACGGCGTCGTCGACGACGATGAGGGTTGTGACGACGGCTCCGCGAACTCGAATTTCCGCGCTGATGCCTGCCGCAGCGACTGCAGACCTGCCTACTGCGGCGATGGGCTCATCGATAGCGCCGAAGACTGCGACTCCGACAAGCTCGGTCGCGCCACTTGCGCACGAGAAGGCTTCAGCGGCGGGGCGCTCGCGTGCGCTGATACCTGCACGTTCGATACCTCCGGCTGTGTCACTTGCGGCGACGGCGTTGCGGACGGAAAGGACAGCAGCGACCCCGGCTACGAGGAGTGCGATACGGACGACTATCGTGGAAAAGACTGCACCGATTTCGGGTTTCCCGGCGGTCGGCTCGGTTGCTCTCAATGCCGTATCGACACGACACGTTGCGGCAGCGAGCCCGTGGCCTGCGGCAACGATAGAATCGAGACGGGGGAAACGTGCGATGGAACCGATCTCGACGGTCGCAGCTGCGCCGACTTCGGGTTCGCCGGCGGTAGACTCGCCTGCAAGAGCAATTGTTCCGATTTCGATTCGAGCCGCTGCAACTCATGCGGCAACGGCACGATCGAAGGCGGCGAGGTGTGCGACGACAGCAACAGCGAGGACGACTTCACCTGTTCGGCCGACTGCCGCTCGGAGTGCGGCATCGGCTACGGCGAGTGCGACGGGGACACGTCACGATACTGCGGATTCGATCGCAGCGGCAAGGTCACCATCCTCACCGAGTACTGCGATCCCACCCAGGGCCTAAGCTGTATCGATGGCATTTGCCAGGGTAGCTGCGCGGCCTCGTCCCTTGGCTCTAGCTACTTGGGTTGTGATTACTATCCGACGGTCACCAAGAACCAGCTCGTCAATACCGTCGCGGGTGACTTTGCCGTGGCGGTTGCCAATTCCGGCCTCACGGAGGCCAATATCACCGTGACGATGGGCGATGCGACGGTCGCCACCGATACCGCGGCTCCGGGCGATGTAGCTGTCATCGTGCTTCCTTGGACCAGCTTGCGCACGGTCAACACCTCGCTGGTCATCGACGGGGCCTACCGGTTGCGTACCGATCAGCCCGTGACCGTCTACCAGTACAATCCGCTCAGCTACGCGAAAGATGGAGCCACCTCGCATACCAACGATGCCTCCCTGCTGCTCCCGACCAACACCTGGACGGGCAACTACGTGGTGGTCGCGCGGAATGCCTGGTCCAGCTACCCAGGGTTCTACTCCGTAGTTGCCAAAGAAGACGACACTCAGGTTACGCTGTCGCCCTCCGCTTCTACGAGCGTTGTGACGGTCATCCCAGGCATCGAGGCCGACGGATCGGGGTTCATTACACTCGACCAAGGAGATGTGTTGCAAGTCACCGCTCCTGCCACCGGTGGTGCACCCGATCCGAACGATCTCTCCGGCACTCGCATTCAGGCGAGCAAGCCCGTCCAGGTGATTGGGGGCCACGACTGCACGTATGTGCCGCACGACTTCTCTGCCTGCGATCACCTAGAAGAGGCCATGATGCCGATCGAGACGCTGGGCTCGAGTTATCTGGTCACACCGCCGTTGATCACCGCGACCACTGAAAAGGCGCGCATGGTGCGCGTGACAGCGGTCGAGGCCGATACGACGGTCGTTTACGATCCGCCCCAAGACGGAGCCCCGACCGTGCTCGCGAACCCGGGTGACTATTTCGAGATCGCCACGTCGACGGCTTCGTTCCAAATCAAAGCAAATCGTCGCATTCTCGTTGCCGAATACATGTTGGGCCAGAGCTTCGGCGGAGCCACCGGCGACCCTGCCATGGTCCTGGCCGTGCCCGTCGAACAGTACCGAGCTCACTACTTGTTTCACGCTCCCACCAACTACGAAGTCAACTACGTCAACATCACCGCGCCGAGCGACGCCACCGTCACTCTCGATGGAACGCCGCTGGCTACAGGAACCCCGATTGGTGACACGGGTTACAGCGTCATCCGTGTGCCACTCGACAACTCCGGCAACGGCAACCACGTCATCGAGGCGACAGCCCGCGTCGGCATTACGGTTTACGGTTACGGGCAGTATTCGAGCTACTGGTACCCGGGTGGTCTCGAGCTAACGCAGTTCTGATCATGTCCCATCGAAACACGCACACGCATTTCACGCATCGCTGCTTACCTTCCTGGCCGTGGCTCGGAGCCTTGGCGGCCCTTGCCGCGATTCCTTTCGCGTGCAAGGAGGAGCCACCCGGAGACACCTCATCGTCGACTGATGGGACGCTGGGTTCCGGTGGCACGGGTGGCGCCGGGGGCGGGGCCACTAGTGGGCCGCCATTGCCGGTCGGCGGCGGCCCCAATATCCAGGTAGACGCCGGTCAGGGCGGATTCGACAACACGGGGTTGGGCGGAGGTGGCGCGGGGGGCGAGCGCAGTTGTGCCGGCGAGGAGCACGCGGCCGAGCTATTGCCGCTCGATGTATTCATCATGCTCGATCGCTCCCTGTCCATGAACGCGGCGACAGGCACCGGCAGCAGCAAATGGCAGGCGATCACCTCGGCGCTCGAAGCCTTCGTGGCAGATCCTGATTCGGACGGTATCGGAGTCGGCATTCAGTATTTTCCCGCCAACAAGCCGTGCACGAGTGACGCCGATTGCGACGCGGGCATGTGTTACACCAAGGCGTGTCGCACTAGCCGCAGCAGCGACACGAATCTGCCGGGCCTCATCCCCTGCGTCCGCGACGACGATTGTCCTGCGAGCAATGACACCTGTGTCGAGCTCGGAGGCTGCGGTGATCAGTCCTGCGTGTCGATCGGCTCGATGTGCGACAATGGGCTCGAGTGCGTCGCGGTCACGGCGAGTGTGTGCGCCTCGCAGTCCGTCTGCTCGCTCTCCGACTACACCACGCCGGAGGTGCCGATTGGAACCCTCCCCGGGGCCGCTCCAGATTTGCTCGACTCGCTCGCGGCGTATGCTCCTGCGCAAAGCCCGTTTGGGCTCACGCCTACCGGACCCGCCCTGGAAGGTGCGATTGCTTACGCACGCAGCTGGGCCGAAGAGCACCCCACGCGCAAGGCCATCGTAGTTCTGGCTACCGACGGCACGCCCACCGGAGGCTGCAGCCCTTCCCGGCGAGCCGAAATCGCAGCGCTCGCGTCGGTGGGAGCTCGCGCCACGGTTCCCGTGCAAACCTACACCATTGGCGTATTCGCACCGGAAGATCCGGAGGACCCCAGCTCCGAAAGCGTAGACGGGGCCGACACCTTGCGCGCCATTGCCGAGGCGGGCAATGGGCAAGCGTTCATCATCAGCGATCAGGACGATGTAGGCGCCCAGTTCGTGGCTGCCTTGAACTCGGTGCGCGGCCACGGGCTCTCCTGCGAGTTTCAAATCCCCGCATCCGAAACGGGCAAAGCTCTCGACTACGGCAAGGTGAATGTCGAGTTCACCCCGAAGGCCGGGGAGGACCCTGAAACCATACCGTACCTCGACGCTGGCTCCGAATGCGACGAAGAAGGGGGTTGGTATTACGAAGCGGATCCTTCGAGCGGCAAGCCGCGCAGCATTCGAACTTGCGAAGCCACCTGCGAACGCCTGACGAGCTCCGTAACCGGAAGTGTAGCCGTCCAGGTCGGGTGCGTGACCATTCGTCGGGACCCGATCAAGTGAGTCGGTGCCCCTCGACTAGGGAGTGCAACCGCCCTTCCAAAGCGTGATGCTCGCCCAGTTCACCGCGCTCGAACCGCCGCTGAACTCGAAGTAGTAGGCGCCATTCACCTTGGCGGGCAGTGGCATCTGCCCACAGGTGGTCGCCACGTCGTTCACCTGGAGCGTGCGCCCGGTGGTGTTGTTGCAGCCCCAGCCGCCGACACAGCTCATGTTGACCTTGATGCAATACGGCCCCGTCGTTCCGAAGCCACCCGGAGGCTCCGAGGGAAATGTGTCGCCGTCCGGCACCGTGTAGTCTGGCGTGCAGGGTTCGGACTCGACTTCCGGCGTGCAGGTGCCCCCAACACAGGTCTCGTCCTCTTCGCAGGATTCTTCGCAACCGCCGCAGTGAGCTTCATCGCTGCTCGTGTCGACGCACTCATCGTCGCAGGCGGTCAGCGAGCCGTCGCAACCGCTGCAGGTTCCCGCGGTGCAAGCCGGCTCGCCCGCGCATTCGACGTCGCACTCGCCGCAGTGGTCGTTGTCCGTCGAGGTATCGACGCAAGCCCCATCGCAGAGCTCCTCCCCATCGGGGCATTCGCAGTTGCCGTCGGTACAGGTTTGGCCGCCCATGCAAGGGCTATCGCAGTCGCCGCAATGCAGATTGCTGGAGCTCACGTCGACGCAAGCTCCACCGCAGAGCTTGCTCGACCCCGAACAGGCGCACTCCCCGTCCGCGCAGCTCGTGCCGCCTTCGCATTCGTTGTCGCATTCGCCACAATGCAAGTTGCTCACCGAGGTGTCGACGCAGGTGCCGTTGCACTCGGTGAAACCGTCGGCGCAGGCGCAATCGCCGTCGATGCAGGCTTGATCGGGCCGACAGGCCGTGTCGCAGTCGCCGCAGTGTTCCTCGTCGCTGGCGACATCCACGCAGGCACCGCCGCACACCATTTCGTCGTCGGCGCAGACACACTCGCCATCGCTACAGGCGGCTCCAGCGGGGCAGGGGCTGTTGCAGTCGCCGCAATGCGCCGCATTGCTCGAGGTGTCGATGCAGCCGCTGCCGCAATCAGTGAGCTCGTCCTCGCACACGCAATGGCCCTCCTCGCAGAGTAGGCCGTCCGTGCAGGTGGTGCCGCAATCCCCGCAGTGCTCGGTATCGGATTGCGTATCGACACACGCGCCGCTGCAGTCCGTGAGCTCGTCGGGGCACGATGTGGTGCATTCTCCCTCGGCGCAGACTTGGTCCGTGTCGCACGCGGTGTCGCAGTCGCCACAGTGCTCGGGATCGGAGTCGAGGTTTACGCAGCTGTCGCCACACGCGTCGTAACCGGTGGCGCAGACGCATTCTCCCTCGGTGCACACGAACTTCGTAGCGCATTGGGTGTCGCAGTCGCCGCAATGGTCGCGGCTGGTCGACAGATCGACGCAGGTATTGCCACAGGCTTGCTGGGCGCCCAGGCAGCTGCACTCGCCCTCTTGGCAGCGGGAGCCGGGAGCACAGGCTCGCCCGCAGGCGCCGCAGTTTTCGGCATTCGTGTTGGGATCGATGCAGCGGCCAGCACAGCTGATCGCGTCACCGGGGCAGTCGCATTCGGCTTGACGACACTCGATGCCTGATGGGCAAGCGTTGTCGCAGACGCCGCAATGCTCGACCGCCGATCGCGGGTCGACGCAAGCGTCGTGACATTCGAGCTGGTCGAGCGTGCACTCGGACCCCTGTCCGCCCTGCCCCGCGAGACCATTGGTCGTGGTGGTCGTTCCGGACGCACCCCCTGAACCAGTTAGGACTCCTCCCGAACTTACGCTGCCCGAGCTCATGCTACCGGTCACGAGGCCCGTAGAACTGCTCGTCGCGCTACCGCCGACGGACTGAGCGCTAGAGCTGGTATCGCCGGAGGAATCGTCCTGCTTGCAACCGTTGTAAGCCGCGAACGATAGGCCGATCGCGAGTAGAAAGCCCGTTAGGTTGTTGTGCCCACCACGCACCAAGCCACTGTACATCGCCAGCTTTCTCCATAAGCAAGACGTTTCGTCGCAAGCGTAGTCCGAATGTCGCGTCGCGCCCGCCATTTCTTCTTAGCCGAGGGCTTTTCAGCTGACCATCGAAATCAACCACTCATCGCTGGTCAGAAGGATCATCGCTGGCGACAGAATGACAGCTGGAACGGAAGCTGAACGCGGGTCGACCTCGATCGGGCGAGCGCGGCTTGCTCCCCTTCCGCCTCAATCGTCCAAAAAGTCCGGATCGGGACCGTGAGAGAAGCTGAATGCTACTTGCTGGCGGGTGAGCGCGATGTCGTAGATGCGAAACTCGTCGATGCTCCCTGAAAAGGTGTCATCGGTTTCGAACTGCGACCGACCGAGCCAAGCATTCACGTCGTCGATCTGAGACAGCTCGAAGGGCAATGCGATGGCACAGCTCAGCATCCCGTCGATGAACAGCGTGAGCGTGGCGTTGTCCACGTCCAGCGACAGAGCCATGTGATGCAGTACCCCAGGGACCAATGAGTCGTTTGCCGCGCACGACACCTCGGTTGCGCTATCGCCCACGCTGAATGCCGCGTAGGGTTGAGCGTCTGCGTTATTGACCGTGAACATCACGAAGCTGTATCCGGTGCCGGGCTCACCTGCGACTCCCTCTTGCGTATTGCCGAAGTCGAAAAGGCGGGTCCAAGTTTGGTCCCCTCCCCAGACGAACCAGCCTTCCAGCGTGGCGTTCCACAACTCCGAGAGTCGCCCCGAGGGTAGCTCGACATATTGCTCACCGCCCGCGCTCAGAGTTGCGACGCCGGTGCCGCTAAGCGTCGTGCCAATCATTCGACCATGTGCACCGCCTTGAGTATCGGTGACTTCAGTGCCCCTGCCGCCGAACGAATAGCGATGGGCGAGGCCTTGCTTCAATGACAAGCACCCCGCTCCTTGGGCGGTGTCTTGCTCGCGCACGCCGCAGCCGCACTCGCCGGGCTCGCTCTTGTCGGGATCTTCGGGGCAAGCGTCGATGCAGTCGGCAATCTCGTCCAGGTCCGAATCGATGTCCGGCTGGTCACAGCCGCATTGACCAGGGCTGAGTTTTTCGCTGCCTTCAGGACAGCATTCGCCTGATTCGCAGTCACCCGATCCGGTGGTCGCGGTCTGCCCGTTTTCGCCTGCTCCCCCGCCGGCACCAGACGTGGTGCTGCCGCTCGAGCTGCTGTCAGCCCCGCTGCTGTCGGCTGACGCGCTCGTGCCCCCGGTGCCACCCGCGCTGACCGTGCTGACCGTGGCGTTGCTCGAACCCGTACCTCCAGCCCCTGTCGACGTAGTCGAGCTTTCGGCGGCATCGCCCGTTGTCGTGGTGCGGCGCGGGGTGAGCAAGCTCGGGTCGTAGGTCGTGCACGCCGATGCTGCGATGAACGAAACCGCTACGTGCACTCGGAAGGGAATTCGAGATAGCGTCAACACGGGATGTTGAGCTTTGAATGCGGCTGCGCACCAGAAAACGAGGACGCTGGCTTTCCGCGCCGGCGGCGGAGCCGATCGACAGCGTAGCGCACTATATCGGACCGGACCAATTCGGCTGCCCGTATAACATCAGTGGCTGCCGTCCTCGACGAAAACGATTGCCGCGGTCAACCCTTTGGTGAGGGGCCGCGTTTTGGCGTATCGAGGGGGAGAAAAATCGCTTCCGTTCGAGGAAAAATTCAATGCCCATTGAGCGGGGTCAGCGCAACGACCCCGAAGGCTGAGGGCCGAGAACTGAAGGCCGCTACCGCGAAGCCCACTACGACGGAACCCATGGTTGCGGCTCTCAGGTGAGGCAAGCAAGCTCGCGGCATGTGAATTGCCTGGTAGTTTCGCATGAATGGGCATAGATATACTTGGGCAGCAACGATTCTCGCCACGGCGTTACTGGGGTGCGAAACCAGCTCCAACCGGGGGGACGCGGCGACCCTGACAGGTACGTCTGGTGTTGCGCAGGTCGACCCACGGTGGGCACCGGCGGTGGGCCGTCGAGTGGATCGGGGGGCAGCGGAGGACTCGTGAGCTCCGACGGCGGCACTGGTGGTGGTAGCGCTGGTGGCGGTGGTAGCGGTGGGCGCGAGCCCCTCTCGTGCGACTGCTCCATGCTGGGCGGCGAGTGTCGGTATCGCACCGAGGACTTTTGCTTTGCTCTCGATTGCAACGCGCCCGATCTCCAGAGCACTCTGCACGGCGCGGCGGCGTTTTGTGATGGCGATGCGGGCCAGACCATGAGCTACTGCGAGGACGGCACGTACCGGCTGTATCGAAGCTGGGGTGCGGGAGAGAACGCTGCGACGCTCGTCTTCTCATGGGAGAGCGGCGAGCTTGTTTACGGCGAAGCCCGCGGCTATTTCGATACGCCGTGTGGTAACGACGTCGTTGACGTGTATGCAGGCGACGCCCCCGCGGAATCTGCATGCGAGACGTGTACGATCTGCGAGTACGGAGAGCCCGCGGACTCGGATTCAGGCACCGCGGGCAGTGCAGGCGCTGCGGGTGCCGGAAGCGGACCCCGCCCCTGCTTATGGAGTGACGAGGGCGTACCGCTCATTCCTTGAGCACACGAACGCGGCGGCTCGCTTTACCTGGGTCAACACGCTTTAGAAGCACATGTACGTCGCGACACAGCTGCGCTCGCCGTCCGTTTCCAGACAGTAGGCCTCTTCGGGGCACTCGTAATCGTGGAAGCATGGGTCTCCCACTGAACGGCGGGGCTGGCAGGTATGACGAGTGTCGTGGACGTTGGCGTCGGGAAGCTCGCCGCACTCGTCTCCGCTGCATAGGCAGGCCAGATCGCCTTCGCAGCTGGACCTCCAATAGGGGTTACAAAAGGCTCCTTGCTCTGCCAAGGGCTCGCAGCTGAAGGTCTCGCGGCTGCAAAACAGGCCCGCGTTGCAGCTTGACTCGTCCGTGGTGCGGCAGGGGTCTCCTGGTTCTCCGCGTGGGGGGTGACATTCGCCGTCCGACATGCAAGCCAGGTCGTCCGCGCAGGCGTCGTTCGACCCGGGCATGTCGAACACCAAACATGAATCGCCCTCTTGTCCGACCGCCTGGCACTCTCCCGTTTCTTGATTGCAAAAGGCTCCAGCCACACACGAACCGTAGACGTCGCAGGGCTGGCCTATCGGAAGCTTGGGCTTGCAGGCGCTAGCCTCGGCATCGGAGGTATCGCAAAACATGTCGTTCTGACAATCCAGGTAATTGGCGCACGGGGTTCCTTCTTGGCCTGGTTCGCCGCACGTGTCTCCATCAGGGCCAGACCCGTCTCGGTCGATGCAGCGCTCGTCGTTCCAGCAATGGTGGTCCATGAGGCACTCTTCGCCGGTTTCGGCCTTCGATTGACACTCGCCAGCCAAACAGAAGTAGCCTCCGACGCAAGGCTCACTGTCCGAGCAGGGGTCTCCTGATTGGGAGGGCTCTTTGCAGGAACCGAGCTCGGCTTCGGGCGGGTAGTAGCAGACGAGCTCCTCGACACACGCGTCACCATAGCTGCAGGGTGCATCGAGCCCGACTCGAGCTTCGCATTCCGTTCCATTGCAGTAGCTTTCCGGCTGGCACTCCGAGCTTGTCGCGCATGCCGCCCCGTCGGCCTTGAGTGGGGCGCATTGTCCCGGGCACACGGTATTGCCCTCCGTGTCGCAGTAGCCTTCTCGGCATTCGGAAGGTGCGCCTACGATGGAGAAATAGTCAGTGGCGTTGGGATAGCAATCTTCGCCGTGATCCTGCAGAGGCGTGAACAGTGCCCGGCACTCTTCGACTGCGTCTATGAACCGAAACCCATCGCAAGCTTTTTTGTCGATCGCCTCGATGCAAGCGTGGGCGCGAGCGCCATCGAATCCTAGCCGCCCTGCCTCGACGCTGCTCTTGGCTCTCGTGCAGCGCTCGCGGTGAATGCTCGTAAAGCGGGCTCGTTCGCTTTCTGGGTAGGGCATGGAGCCATAACAGTTCGATAGCCAATCGAAGTATAGGTCAGCGATATCGCTGCAGTACGTTTCAACGTCGATGGCTGTCCCCATGTCGCTACCCGCGCTCCCTCCGCTGGAGCTCGGGCTACCTCCCCCGCCCCCGCCAGCACCTCCCGAACCTTGCGTGTTCCGGGTTCCTCCCGATCCATTCGACGCTGAGCTGCCACCCGAGCCGCCGACATCGACGCCCGTGTTGCGATCGCCGCCGGAGCCTTCGCCGCCTTCTCCCATGCCACCCGAGCCGCTGCTGGTTTTCTGCGCCGATGTCCCGCCCCCTCCGCAACCTGCCACGGGGCCCGTGGCAAGCGCGACGCCAGTGAGAACAGCTGCGGTCCAGTTCGATGCTTTCATGCCTATGACAGTACCGGGTTGTGCCTTCTGCGGCGAGGTTCACGAACGAGGTCGACCGAAGGTGCCAGCGTGGTCGTCGAGCGCACGATGCAGGAGCTCGGCACGCTTTTCGTGCACACCCCTTACTCGACAAGCTCAGCTTCTAGTCGTTCGGTCACTTGGCCAAGCGGCATTTCGCTGAAAAGTGTCGAGAGTCCGGTTCGAGCGCACAGTTTTGTGCTCCAAAGCAGTCTGTCGTTGCAAAGGAGATCACCTCGAATGACATCAACGACTGAACGCAAGAATCCCGAAACCCTCGCCCGTAGCTATCTCGAAGCCGTGGGAAACAAGGAGCTCGACAGCGTTGCTACCCTGCTGGCCCCGGACATCACCTTCGTTGGACCGGCCATGAGCCTGTGCGGCTCACAACAGGTGCTCGACGCTCTCCGTCGCATTGGCGCCATCCATGTGAAGAACGAGATCAAGCGCTCGTTCGTGGATGGGGACGAGGTGTGCGTGATCTATGACTTCGTGACGGACACGGTAGGCAGCGTTCCCACCATCGAATGGATCAAGATCGAAGCAGGTCGGATTCGGTCCGTGAACTTGTACTACGATCAGCTGCCATGGCAGACGCTACGCCAAGAGCTCGCGGCGAGACTGTCGCATGCCAGCGCCTGACCCGGGAGAAGCCGTGACGGATTTCAAGGAACGGCTCGCCGTGCACCGGCCGGAGCTCTTGCGGCACTGCTACCGGATGCTCGGCTCATTCGCCGACGCGGAGGACCTCGTGCAAGAGGTCCTCCTGAATGCCTGGCGAGCCCGCGACAGCTATGCTGGAACGGCACCTCTGTCACACTGGCTGATGCGGATTGCCACCAACGCGTGTTTGGACGAGCTTGGGCGGCGTCGTCGTCGAGCTCGCAGCTTACCGCAGCTCGAGGCTGCGCCGGCCGAAGGCACGGGTCCCATCGAAGCTAGCGAGGAGGTGGCTTGGTTGACTCCGGCGCCCGATGCTCGCTTATTTCCGGAGCCTGCGCGTATGTTGGAAACGCGCGAAAGCGTCGCGCTCGCGTTCTTGGCCTTGTTGCAACGCCTACCGCCCAAGCAACGCGCCGTGTTGCTTTTGAAGGACGTTGTCGGTTGGTCTGCGGCGGAAGTGGCGTCGGCGCTCGAGCTGTCCTTGAGCTCGGTCAACAGCGCCCTCCATCGCGCGCGCCAATCCATCGCCTCTCCAGCGCCGGCGCGGTCGTCAGAAGCTCCCCCCGAGCTCTGGCAAGAGTACGTCCGATGCTGGGAAAGCAAAGACGTGGACGCCATGGTGTCTCTGCTCCGCGAGGACATCGTGTTCGCCATGCCTCCCTTCGCCACTTGGTTTCGCGGCTTGCACGCCGTCGAGGCATTTCTGCGTGGCCCGGTGCTCGGCGAGCGCTGGGCTCCCGGATTTCGCACGCTGTCGACACGTGCCAACGGCGCACCCGCGCTCGCCTTCTATCGCGGTACGGGCACGAGCTATCGGGTAAGCTCGCTGCAGGTCCTGGGCGTCGTGGAAGGTCGTGTTGCAGAAATCGTGGCGTTCATCGGCGCCGACTACCTGCACGGCTTCCAGCTGCCCGCCGAGCTCGCCTACGCCGGCGACCGCTGACTCTGGGCGCGACTGTGCTAAGGATAGGTCCATGCAGCTTGAGGGCCTTCATTGCACGATGACGATCGACGAGCCGGCGCCAGGGGTGGCGCTCGTCACCATCGCTGGAACGGACGTGGGCGATCTGGGCGACGCGCCTTTTCGCGCGCTCGCCAAGACCATGGAGCCAGGCGTGCTGGTCGAATTGTTCATCGACGCGCGTCGTGCGCGCGGCCCCTCCATTGACGTGAGCAGCGACTGGGCGCGCTGGCTTGGCGAGCACCGCGAGCATCTCCGGCACGTGAGTATGTTGACTGCCAGCCGATTCGTGCAGCTCACCGCTGATTTCGTGCGCCGCTTCGCCGAACTGGGAGAGCTCATGCGCATCTACACGGAGCCCGCCGTCTTCGAGGGGGCGCTGTCCAATGCCGTCGGCAACGCCCGCCGACCCGTGCCTCTACGGTAACGCATCCTGCCGAATCCAATCTCGCATCAGCTCGATTTCGGCGTCGTCGACCCAACCCAAGTCATCGTTGCCCAAGCTGTTGATTGGCTTATCGTTTCTTGTTGTGGACGACACGTGCCGACAAGAACCAGCGGAAGGGGCCGGAAACAGAGCGTTGACTGGTCCCTGGGCCGGCGTGTCGCGTGGCGCGTGATGTGGCCACAATACAGGTGGAGGACACGACAGCCGTGAATCAGCTCAAGATCGCTGGGTTGGGGGCGCTCGCCTCGCTCGGGGCCGCCTTGGCGTTGGCATGCAGCGGGGACGCCAGTCTCGGCAGCAACACCTTTCAACAGGGCTCGGAGAAGGACGACCCGAACGACGAGAGCGCCGCGAGCGGTGGCGATGGAACGGCCAACAGCTCCGACGGCACGCCAGCGGGGAGCAGTGGGGATGCGGAGGCCAGCGCTTCGTCGGGTAATTCTGATTCCTCGGGCAGTGGGTCCGGGACCACGGGTGGTGACTCGGGGAGCGACACGAGCGGCACCACCGGCACCGGTGGCACAGGCGCCACTGACGATGGTAGCGGTGGCGCGGGCACGAGCGATGATACCGCCACGACAAGCGCTGGCTCGGGAGGCACGGGGAATGCCACCGGCAGTGGGGGCACGGCGAGCACCTCGACCGATGGCGGTTCCGACTGCGAACAGGTGGAATGCTTCAGGCCATACGAGTGCGTGGAATACTGCGGCGGGCCGATTCTCAGCAGCAGTTGTTGCCCCTGCGCCGAAGGTCTCCTCGATGCGCTCATCGAGTGCCAAAACACGTGCACCGATGGCGACACGAAAGACGATGGCTGCAACACCTGCACCTGCAACGGCGGCCTCTGGGCGTGTACGACGAGAGCCTGCCCGGAGCTCGAGCCGTGTGGCGCCAGGGCCGGCGACACCTGCGCTGCGGACGAATACTGTGCCTACGCAGAAGGGCAGCACTGTGGAGCGGCCGATGCTCAAGCGACCTGCCAGCCGCGCCCAGAAGGGTGCATCGCGCTGTACGACCCAGTCTGCGGCTGTGACGGCAAGACCTACGGCAACTCGTGCGAGGCCGCTGCGGCGGGTACTGGCGTGAATACGTCCGGGCCCTGCGAGTAGACCAGCGCCCTGCGAGTAAACCAGCGCCCTGCGAGTAAACCAGCGCCCTGCGAGTAAACCAGCGCCCGCACAAGCGTCCCAACCGCCGGGTGACAGTATTTCATTGTGGTGCGAAAAGCACCGTCTCTTCGCAAACTGAACGTCTTTCTCCAGAGTTCTGTCGAGCGGGTGATCCGAGGCCCCTGCGTGAGGGCATTGGCTGTGCAAGGGCTGCGAAAAGAGCCCAGTCATCTGGAAAGCAAGTCATCTCGAAACGCATCACTCGGGTCAAGAGACTTACCTTTGCCAAGGAGGCCAGCTTGGCGGCGCGGTTAGCGACACATGAAACGGTATCATCGAACCCAGCGGTTGTCTTACGCACGTACGCATGGCTCGGCTGGGGTTTGCTGAGCGCCTGTGGCGAAACGAGCCACGACGGTCCGGATGCCGAGATCGATCGTGCGGCGAGCAGCGGCGGTAGTGAGAGCACGGGCGGAAGCGCAGGCGCCCCAAGTGATACGGGCGCGGCCGGTCAATCACCAAGCAGCGCGTCTAGCGCCGGAGGGGTAAGTGGCCCAGGCTCCGGTGGCGCAGCGGCTTTTGGGACAACAACTCAAGGCGGAGTGGGTACTCCGAGTACGGGTGCGGGAGGGAACGGGAATACGGGGGGCGTCGGAAGCACGGGCAGCATTTCGGTGAGCTGTGAGTCCGACGCCTCAGGGGGGGCCGATGCTCCGTTGTTCTTGACTACACCCGAAGAGGTGGCGGCGCTAGCAGCGCTCGACTGTGAGGTCATACGCCGCGACGTCGGCATTGCGGGCGCAGAGCTCACGAGCTTGGCAGGCTTGGAGCACACTCGAGTCATCGAGGGCTCGCTGAGCGTTTACTTTTCTTCGGGGCTCACGGACTTCGACGGCTTCAATGGTCTCGAGGCGGTCCACGGCGACCTCTACCTGGAGCATGCGCCGAAGCTGACATCGCTTTCGGGCTTGGAGGCGCTAGAAAGCGTGGGTGGCTCGCTCGTATTGATCACCGATAGTTTGCCCACGCTTTCGGGCTTGGACGCGCTCGAGCTCATCGGCGGATCCCTGACCATCACCGATAACCAGCTGCTCACGTCCATCGAAGCGCTCGTGGGAACGACATTGGGCGAAGGGGGCTTGTATATCAAAAATAACCCGCGCCTGACGACGCTCGAGGGCCTCGAGAAGCTGGAGACGCTGAGCCGCGTGACCATCGACGGAGCTAATGGCTTGGTAGACCTCACCGGTCTCTCAGGCCTGCGTACGGTCGAGGGCGCCCTGACGATCCAGCGGACCCAATTGCGTTCGCTCGCAGGACTGGAGTCGCTCGACGCCTTCGAGGAGTTCATCATCGACGAGAACGACCAGCTGATCACTTTGGAAGGGCTTGGCGACCCGCAGGACGCGGGGCGAATCGTCATCACCAACAATCCAAGCCTCACCGATACCGAAGGGCTATCGGAGCTGAGTGAGGTGTCCACCCTGGAGCTCCGGGGCAATGCCAAGCTTCATTCGATCTCGGCTCCTGAGTTGCGGGGGGTTGGCGCGCAACTGTCCATCACACACAACCATACGCACGCCGAGAGCCCCGAGACCCTCACCATCGACTTTCCTCGACTCGAGACGGTCGCGACTCACCTGCAGATTGACGCCAATCAGAACCTAGAGCTGTTGAGCTTTCCGGCGCTGGTTGGGCTCGAAACCGACGGTTACGTGCTCATTGCCCGCAACACCGGCCCGTTCACTATGGATTTTTCCTCGCTGGTGGATACCTCCGTCATGGTAGCGGAAAACCCCGATTTGCTCTCGCTCGATGGTTTCGATGCGCTGTTCCCCAGCGCCATCGTTCAGGTTTGGGATAATCCTTACGTGCCTCAGTGCGAAGTGGCGGCGCTGCTCGAGCCAGGGGGCTACTGCATGTGTTTTGGCAACGATGACGATGCGACCTGCGATTGAGTCCCGTAGGGCCGGGCGCCTTTGGCTTGGTTGGCTCGGCCTGCCCTTGGTGAGCCTATTGGCCTGCGGCGGTCAGTCGGACGGAAAGGGCAACGGCATGACGCACGCGGACACCTCGGTCGGCGGTGCAGCGACCGGAAACACGACCAGTGGAGCACCAGGGGGTAGCGGGCAAGGCGCCGGCGGTAGCGGGCAAGGGACCGGCGGCACGACGGCGGGCGATGATGGTGGAATGGGAAGCTCTGGCACAGGGGGCGTGACCGCCAGCGGTGGAAACGGAGCAGGTGGATCGAGTGGAACGGGTGGCGCGAACAGCGACGCTGGCGGTGGTTCCAGCACCAGTTCCACCGGCGGTTCGTCATCGGGTGAGGCCATCTGTGGGCACGGAACCTACGACACTGATCCGAACGACGACGAGCTTACGTGTGAAGAGTGGTCGGTGTGCCAGCCAGGGACGTTTCAAGAGGAGCTCGGCAACAGCCTCCACGACCGGATCTGCGAGCCGTGCCCGCCCGGGACATTTTCTGACAAGACGAACGTCTTTTCCTGTCGCACCTGGGGCCGGTGCATATTCGGTGAAGAGACTGCTGTCGAGCCCACCAATACGAGCGATCGAACGTGTCGAGCCGCGACCTCGTTTCCCTTGCACGAGATGCACAGCCAGTCATCGACCCGATCGCTCGTCGTGACGCGCAGCGGAGCCTACCTCCTGGTCGGTGAAGGCCACGATTTGTGGAATGGCTCCGTGCTTCGATACTCGCTACAAGGCGATAATCTCGACGTTTGGCAGCTCGGTCAACACCTGGGCGACATGGTGCCCATCGAAGAAGACATTTTCGTCGCAGGCTCGAGATCCGTCGAGGACCTGGACTCCGCGGTGCTCACCGAACCGGGTTTTCTGCAGAAGTATACGGCAGAAGGCGCGCTCGTCTGGGATCGCACTCTGGGCGATGCCACGGTCGATCACTATTCTTACGTGCGCGTGGCTGCCCGCGATGGTGACCTGTATGTCGTGGCGCGTGTGGACGAATACTCCTGCGTGGTGACGGAAGAGGGGACACAGTGCGAAGACAGCCCCGCCCCACGCCGGACAATGCTACACGTGTTTGATGCGGAGGGCGTCGCCAAGCTTTCCAAGGTCCTCGAGAATGACAGCAAAGTGGGTGGCATCATAGACGTGGAGGTGGCGACCGATGGTCATATCTACGTAGCCTTGAGCCGCTTTCCGTCCGCATACGGCTTCGATTACCCATACATCGTCGAGTACGATAGCGCCGGCGTTCAAACTGCCGAACATAGCGTGCGGGACTGGAATGAAGATTGGGTCCGGAAGATGGCTGCCGATGAGAGTGGGACCGGCAGCGTCTACGTGCTCAGTCAATCAGACAATACGTCAGAAAGCCCCGAGTATCGATTGTCCGCACTGGCGGCGAACGGCCAGCTGCTCTCGAGCAACGTGCTCGACATCGAAGGTTCCGCCGACATGTTTACCTTGGACGGCGATCTGGCGATGATGATCGGGGTTTCCGCCGATGGACCCCAGCTCATCGCTACCGACCTGAGCGGAGCTCTAGTTTCTCGGGATGTCTTGAGCGATATGCACGCCACTACCTTCACGGGGCTCGCGCTGAGCGACGACGGTGGCGTGTACTTCAGCGGCGTTCAAAACTACGCCGCGTTCGTCAAGCCGTGGCCCCAGCCTTGAGGTACAGCCCCAAGGTCTCCGTGCTGAGGAATACGGTCAGCGACCCGAATGCCACCAACCTGACCGGTATCGTCGTGACAGATCGTCCGGGGGCGAAGCTTGGGACCAACTTCACCTACGTCGACGTCGTAGGCATCGATGCGGAAGGTGACTCGCCCGAAATCAACGGCAATACGGTGGGCAGCCCCACGCGGAGCCCGACGCTGACCCAAACGGCAGAGCTCGGGGTTCGTATGCGCTGTGAGCCATCCACCGCACCGCACACCCCACGATTGGGCCTCGATCTGCCTGTTTCCAAGGCTAGCGCTGCTCGCAGCGCTGGCTAACGTCGGCCTGCCGGCTTGTGAAGGCACCGGCACCGGCAACGGCCCCGTTACCGCCAGCACCGCCACATCGACGGGGCTGACGGGTGAGCCGAGCGCATCGACCGCCGCGGGGGCGGGGGGTGGGGTGAGCGCCAACACGGCGGGAGCAACCGATGGCTCGAGTGCGGGTGGAACCAACGGGCTCGGCAGTGGAGGCGAGGCGGGCGAGGGCGCTGCTCCGACCACGGGCCCATCGACGCAGTCCACGAGCTCGTCCACACAGTCCGGCAGCGGTAACATGTCGCACACCACGGGCGTTGCCGACGGTAGCGGTGGTAGCGGCAGCTCCGAAACCGCGGCGAATGGCACTGGAGGCACTGGAGGCAGCGATGCCGACCCGCGAGTTTCTGGGATTGTCGCCGTGGGCTATGGCGGGCTGAGGCTGGTGAGCCGCGATCTCGGTCTGACCTGGGAGGATGAAACCCATTGGTCGTCCAACGGAGGCGACGATCACGACTTGCTCCGAGTCATCGCCTTTGGCAACGGTGTCTGGGTTACGGGCGGCTGGCGCATCGCCACCTCGACGGATGGAGTCGAGTGGGTCGACCAAGGAGACTCTCGCGACGTGATCGATGCAGTTCCATGCAACGTGACGGATGGGATGGCATTCGGACAAGGCTTCTTTCTGGTTGCCTGTGGCTCGAACCTGGCGCGTTCGCTCGATGGGCTCAGCTGGGAAGAGGTGGCGCCCACACCCCCTGTGGGAGGCCATCCGTATTTGCTTTACGATGCCATCAACGAGCAGTTCGCATGTTCGGGCGACAACGGCCGCTCGTTCGTCTCGAGCGATGGCGCGAGCTGGCAAGAGACGGACATCGACAAGGCCAGGTGGTGCGATGGGTTGGTCCCGGAATCCGAGTGCCCGGGCTTCTACCACGAGGGCGTGCTGCTCCGTGCGGAATGGGGTGGCAACATCTTGCGCTCGACGGATGGCTCGGACTGGAGCACCCAATACGACGACGACTTCGGCAACAACCTGTTTACCAGCTATTCTTTCGCGGTTGGGCGCGTCGCGCCGTAGCCGCGCGCTTGCGCAAAGGCAGCAACAAAACTGACTCCCTGCGGGGGTGCTGGGCGACCCTAATAGTGCCCGTGGTGTCTCCATGGGCCGGCGCCAACGGAGTCAGTTTTGGTCTCATTTCGCTTTTTTTTCCCCTGCCTACTACGCTGCTCGCTGGCTGCGCTCCCACTGAGCTCGTGCTCGAGCTCGGACGAGCCCTCGGCACCGGGCGCGGATCCCGCCTCGCTGTCGAGTGGCACAACCAGCACCACCAGCACAACCAGCACAACCCATGCTACCGGCTCCGGCATCACCGCGGCGTCGAGCTCTGGGGCCACGAATAGCTCGGTGGCTTCGTCGTCCGCTAGCTCGTCCGGCATGGGCACGAGCAGCATGGGAAGCGGCGGTGGCGGTGCGAGTACAGGGGCGAACGGCAACACGGACACGAACACCGCGTCCACCACCACCACCAACTCCGCCACCGGCACGGCGACGGCCAGTACCACCAGCAGCACGACCGACGGCACTACCAGCAGCGCCACCGGCAGCGGTGGCGGCGAGACCATGGGAGCGACGGCTACATCCACCACGGGTGGCAGTGTCACCCCCAGTGACCCCATCGGTTTTGCTTCGCTCAACGGCGGCACCATCGGCGGACGAGACGGCGAGACGGTCACTGTATCCACCTATGCCGAGCTCAAGAGCTGCGCCGAGAGCTCGAGCCCGACCGTGATCCGGGTAGAGGGCACCATCTCGAACGGGAGTGCGGGAGGTCAGATCAACGTCAACTCCAACAAATCGATCATCGGCGTCGGTTCGACGGCGCTGCTGAGTGGTGTCGGTATCAACATCAGCAGTAAAAACAACATCATCGTCCAAAACCTGCGAGCGACCTTGGTGGGCGCCAGCTCGCCGGGGGACGTGAACGGTGGTGACGTGATCGGCATTCAGGGGACGAGCCGGAACATTTGGATCGATCACTGCGAGTTGTACTCCGAAGATCCAGCCGTTCAGACCGACATCGATCGCTACGACGGTCTGCTCGACATCAAGCACGAGAGCGGCTTCATCACGATTTCATATACGTATTTTCACGACCACCACAAGGGTGGCTTGGTCGGAGCTGCGGACGACGATCTATACTCCGATCGCAAGATCACCTGGCACCATAACTACTACGACAACGTCCGTCTCCGCATTCCGATGATGCGTGGCGCTGTCGGCCACTTTTTCAACAACTACATCGTCGGCGCCAATGACGCGACCGAGATTCGCGCCGGCACCTGCCTCAGGGTCGAGCGAAACTACTACGAAGCCCTCCATTACTCCATCTACACACCGTCGGATGCCCCCGGAAGCGCAGAGCGTATCGAGAACATCGAAGTCAGTCGCACCGAGCGAGCCTATCCCGCGAACTGCACCGCCGACATCCCCTACTCCTACGCCGAAGTGCTGATCACCAACACCGAAGACGTCAAGATGCTGGTTCCCGAACTCGCCGGTGTCGGCAAGGCACAATTCTGATAATGCGGAGCGGTACAGCGTCCCTCATGTGAGGGCTTTGTCGAGCCCATCCCATGCTTGGGGCAGCACCGGGCATCGGGAGATATCCGACGTAAATCAGAACACTGATCCACGTTCATGCTTCGATACCCCCCAGCAGAGGGCGTCGAGGAATGGGCGTTTGCGCCTAAATCAGTTCTCCACCGGGCCGTGCCCGACCTGCACCGGATGGAACGCCAGCGCGCGGGCATACCACTGTGTGTGGATCGTCGATCAGGAATCGGATTTGGCGTCATAGGGGCGCAAATCCGAAACCGGATCCAGCTTTTGATTCCGGTGCCCCCTCGTGTCGAGTGAACAACGGCGGGTTGGTGAGCGCGAGCGCGGGCGCAGCGCGGGCGCTGGCGCGATTCCGCGAGGTCGTATTGGCACCGACTAAGATCATGCCAATGACGATTCTTCGGGAGTTCCCGGTGATCCTCGAGCATATCGCCGCGGGCGAGATCCACCTGACG
>CBFGRJ010000074.1:0-23983 GCA_965651135.1 uncultured Myxococcales bacterium | reverse complement strand
AAGACGCCGCTCTGTCAGCGGTCAAGCACTCGATCGAAGGCATTCGCCTCAAGTAGCTCGAGCCGCCTGGTTCGACGTATCGACGGCTGCATCGGATCCCACCGACATCGCAGGTTCTCCCACAGGCTACGACTGGCGCAGCTCGCCTTCGCGAACACACTGAACACACAAGCTATCTTGCGCTTCCCCGCAACCTAGCACCTACTCATAGGTTGGACCTTCATACGGGGAAGTACCAATGAAGCAATTCATCGCAGGACTAATGGCGGTGTGCAGCACCTACGCGCTGGTACCGCAGGCGGAGGCTGGAAACTTCGAAAACCTCGAGCGTCGGGGATGCTGCTCACATCACAAGGGCGTTTGCGGCTGCGAAGGTGGTCGCGCCAAATGCTGCGACGGCACGCTAAGCCCCTCGTGCGGATGCGACTAGCGCTCGGCGGCCTTTCCAAGATGCGGACGGTAACTTCGTCTACACCTTGAGCGAGAGCATGGCTCAAGGCACGGCCTACGGGTTTCACGAGCTGCTTCGAGTAGCCGACCGGGTAGATTGTCGAATACTGAGACGCGCGCCTTCAGGTTCAGGGTGGGGCCAGCGGAGAGGGCATCTTCTAGCCCAACGCTGCCGGGCGCGAGACCTTGGAGGAGCCGGCCCGTGCAAAAAACGTCTAGCGGCAGACGCAGCCGTCGTGTAGGCAGCTCGGTTGCGATGAGGGTCAACGAGTTCATTGTATTGCTTGCTGTGGGTGGGGCTCTGAGCGCCGCGGGGTGCTCGAAAACGACGACGAGAAACCAGACCGAGATCGGAGGCGGGGGTGAGGGCGGCGAAAGCGGCGCCGGAGGGACGGCTAGCGGTGGATCGGGTGGCTCCGAAAGCGGCGCCAGCGGTGGGTCGCTCTCGAGCTCGAGCGGCGGAACTGGAGCGGGCGGCGAAGGCGGAGATGGCGAGCCCGGCGACTCGAGCAATGCCGGTGGGACGGGTGGTGTCGGCGCTGTGAACGGAACGGGCGGCGTGGACGGAACGGGCGGCGCGACGGGAACGAATGGGACGGGCGGATCTGGAACCGGCGGATCTGGGACCGGCGGGACTGGGGGATCTGGGGAAGTCTGCGAGAGTACTGGCGCAGAGGTGTGCAACGGGCTCGACGATGATTGCAACGGAGAGATCGACGACGGCTCCGCCCAAGAGCTGGGATGCACGAACCTCGAGGTTTGTGACGAGTCGTGTGTCTGCGCGGCTGCCCTATGCCGCGGCGGTTATGCGAGCTGGCCGATGCCCGGCACGCCAGGCCACGCGCGGGACTATCAGGTCTCTGCTGACACCGTCTTGGACCGGGTTACTGGTCTGGAATGGCAGCGCACGGTGTCCCCAGACTCTTTCACGTGGGCGCAGGCGCAGACTTACTGCAGCGACCTGGCGTTGAACGGTAAGAGCGACTGGCGTGTGCCCTCGCGCGTCGAGCTGATCTCGCTGCTCGATTTCTCCAAAGAAACGCCTCCGTCGATCGATCACGAAGCATTCCCCAACACGCCGGCCGAAGTGTTCTGGACGGCGTCGACCGACGCAAACAATGACGCGAACGGTTGGGTCGTGCGCTTCAGCGGAGGCAGCCCGACTCCAGACGACTTCTCGAAGACTGCGCTCGAGCGTGCGCGTTGCGTACGGACGGCAATCCATACGCCACCGCTCGATACGCAGTTCGTCAACCACGGCAATGGAACCGTGACCGATTTGGGGACGGGGTTGATGTGGCTAGAGGCTTCTCAAGACGCCAACTCCTTGGCCGCCGCGGAGTCCTTTTGCGAGCAGCTGAGCTTTGCGTCCTTTACGGATTGGCGTCTACCAACGGCAACGGAGCTGCTGACGCAGATCGATGAATCGCGCATCAATCCCGCCATCGACCCAGTGGCGTTCCCGGGTTCTCAGGGCAACGGTTACTACGCCACCGCAACCAAGATTCTCGGAGAAGACGGCAACGCCTGGTCCGTCCACCTCTACCGCGGCGAGACTTTCATCCAAAGCACGACCAGCGGAAAAGACGTCCGCTGCGTGCGCAACTCGATGCCTTGAGCCATTCGACGAGCTCGAGACTTCGCCTATTGGGCTGCGTTGCCACTGCCCGCGGCGCGACCATCAACGATCTGCAAACTGGCCGCGAAAAATGCGAAGAGAAACTCTTCGAGATGCTGGCGTGGCTCGGGTTCTGTCCTTGTCAGCTTGGTTCGAAGAGCGCGATAACGATGGACCATGTTCGTGTCGGCACGAAGGCTTTGGGGAGTGTTGGCGAGCCTGGCCCTGCTCGGTTGCGGCGAAGGGGCCGAGCCCAACGACACGCCTGGCGCGGGAGGCTCTGGAGCGGGGGCAACGCTTGGTCCCAGCGCGAGCACGAGCGCCGGCGCGGGCACGGGTACGAATACGAGCATCGGCACCGGCGCAACCGGAACGACTGCGTCGTCTAGCTCGACGGGCGCTGACAACGGTAGCGTTCAGAACGCTGCATCGGCAACGACAACCGGAACTCTGGATACGACTGCCACAGGAGCCGGCGGCGCCAGTAGCACGGGTTCGTCGAGCTCGGGCAGCACCCCGCTCGGCACACTTTCGGTGTCGAATCTGCAGATCGAGCCAAATCCGCGTATGTCGCTCTCGTGCTACGTGAGCTGGACCACCAGTGAGCCAGCGAATTCCGAAGTGCAGTTCGGTGTGGGGGGCTATCAACTGCGCGTCGTCGACACTCGCGAAGTGACCGAGCACCGGGTGCATGTGGTGGGGATGCACGCCGAGACGACGTACTCCATCAAGGCTGTCTCGACGAATACGACGGCAACGGGTAGCGCGGAGGGTGATTTCACCACGGGTGCGCTGCCGAGCGAACTGCCGGCGCAAGGCCGGCTAGTGGCCGATGAACGCGCGAAGATGCAACCCGGTTGGACGCTAACCAATTATCAGGTTGGCGGCAGCTCCAACTTCTCTACGTCGCCGGGCATCATGGTCATCGTCGACGACGACGGGATCCCGGTTTGGTACTTCGTCCACGGGGATACGCCGGACCAGTTTGGGATGACCTCGATCGACTGGCTCGGCGATGGGCGCATTCTGGTCGGAAACGCCAGTGCGGAACCCGCGCGCGAAGTCGACTTGGAGGGCAATATTCTCTGGGAAGGGCCCACCGGTGGCAATCCGGCGCTTTCGCACCACACCGGCAAGCTCAAGACCGGTAATTACCTGGTGTTGCGGGAGTCGAACGCCTCGGCCCGAGTCGAAGAGATCGGTCCGGATCACAGCGTGGTCTGGTCGTGGGATCTTTACGACTACGTGCAGCCCACCAGCAATGCTGCCGATTGGTGCCACCTCAATGCGGTTTCGGTGAGCCCGGCCGAAGATTTCCTGTACTTCAACTGTCGCTTTCAAGGGCTCTACAAAGTCAGCCGCAGCGACAAGCAGATTGTCTGGCACATGGGCGCGGCCATTGACGATTCGAGCTCGGGTGACGTTGTGTATCTGCCGGACAACAGCGCCCGCTTCAACGACGCGCACGACCCCGAAGTGCACGAAGACGGCACCGTGCTGTTCTACGACAACCAGGGTTGGGCAAACCACATGGGCGGAGAAGGCAACGGCTCGTTCCATTCGCGCGTGGTCGAGTACACACTCGACGAGGCAAGCAAGCAGGCCACGCTCACCTGGGAGTTTCCCGGAAACTTCGACGTCGACCCCTGGTACACCGAGGAGTGGATGACTCCGATCTGGGGTGAAGCGGACCGGCTGGCGAACGGCAATGTGTTGGTGACGGCGGGTGCGCGCGGCGCAGGGACCCACACGCGCATCTTCGAGGTGACGCGCGAGGGTGAAGTGGTGTGGGGCATCGAGTGGCCCGAAAACAACGGATCCTACCGGGCCGATCGCATCTCGCCGCCCTTGGCCGAACGCATTCCGTGATTCGGCGGTGCGTTACCACCGGCTAGTTCACGTGAACGACCGGGTGGCACGTCGCTTGCTGAAGGTCCCGTCTCCGATGTCACTTGGACAGTGACTCTCGACGATGAGCAAGCTTTCGCAAGACTCAGGGCCGGTACCGGAGCCTGCGCCGGTCAGTGGTCGCACGATGGCGTTCGGCACGCCCGAAGCGCCCGCTCCAACGTTCTGCGGACCGGGCGGCACGCTCTTTTTCGACCCACAGGCTGTGAATGGGGCCGCGCAGCCGCCCGGCGGGGAACCGCCGATGGAGCGCGTGCGTACAGCTCCCATCGTCGTACTGAACGACCAACAGGTCAGCGTGAGCGCCAGCGGTGCCGCCAGCACCACCCGCGGCGCGGGAGGTGCACAGCCCGCGTTGCGCGAGCTGGTCGGTACGCCGGCGCATGCAGCGCTTGCCGAACCGTGTTTTCAGCTCGCCAGTGTGCCGGTGGCGCGTCGCGCTTCGGCCTTTCCGGGGCGTGACATGTCCGGTGTCGGACAACCTCCCAGCACCGCACGGGTGGACGGCCCATCGGTCGACGATGGGCGCCCGACTCCAGCCCCCGCGAACACAGAGCCTGAACCGCGCAGGGCAAGCCCATTCCGGAACAATGCGCTCCAGGCCCGCTTCGAAGAAACCTCCCTGTCCGCCTTGCCGGTGGTGACGACCTCGCGTTGGGCGACGCTGCTGCTCTTGTCTTCGCTCGCGCTCGTGCTGTTGACGATCGCTTATCTGGGGCAGGTGGAAGTGACGTCCAAGGCCGTGGGAAGCCTGCGCGTAGCCGGTGGGCCTCGGCCGATCACCGCTCAAGCCTCCGGAGTCATTACCAGCCTTTCGGTCAAAGCAGGCGACCAGGTCGAAGCCGACCAGCTCTTGGCACGAGTCGAAGCCAGGGATCTGTATGCGCGCGTCGAACGCAATTCGCGCCAAGTAGGCCTATTGCGGGAGGAGGGCCAGCGGGCGAAAGAAGCCGGCGATTCACTGCAGCAAAAGACCATTGCTGCCCTGGAGCACAAGCGCGGGCTGCTTTGGAAGCGGGCACGACTCAAGAAGGCGCAGATTGCGGCACGCCGGAGTCACGCTGCGCGCATGAGAGAACTGGTGCGGCAGGGCGCCGCATCGGAGTTCGAAGCGCTGACAGCGGAAGAAGCCGCATCGACCGCGGAAGAGGAGCTGCTCAGTCTGCAACAACAAGCTGCCGAAATCGGCGTGGAGATAGCCGATCGAAGGTACGCCTACGGCGCTGAGGACATCGATCGAGCATTCCGTATTCGTGAAGCAGAAGTTGGATTGGCTGAAGCAGAGACGCTGGCCGTCCTTGGCGGCGTCAAGGCGCCAGAGTCGGGACGCGTCGAGTCGCTGATGGTCACCGAGGGGCAAGTCGTACAAGCCGGCGAAATCCTGGGTCGGGTGATCCCTGAAGGTCAGGCTTCGTCAGTAGTGGTCTTCGCGCCCGCCAAGGACGCGGCTTTTCTCGAGGAGGGGCAAACCGCAAGCGTCGAGTTCATTTCGCTGCCTGTGAGCGAGTATGGCAAAGCAACGGGCCGCGTGACGCGGGTGGCGAGCGATCTCGCCGTGCCTCGCGAGGTGAACGATGTGCTCGGGAATGGGCCCGAGGCTTCGGCAGACCTCGTGCGCGTCGAAGTCACGGTCGTTGCAGACGAAACTTGGGAAAAGATGGCCCCGCGCCTGAGCTCCGGGGCGCGAGTCATCGCTCGTCTGCAGACGCGCAAGCGTCGAATCATCACCCTGTTATTCGACTTCTTACGGTCCTGGTACCCCGAGTGAACCCGCTGACTCGCCGCATCCGCGTGATGCAACAAATGGAAACTTCCGAGTGCGGGCTCGCCTGTCTCGCGATGGTGCTCGACTACCATGGCCACAGTCGGACGCTGACCGAGATGCGCAGCGTTTGCGGTAGCTCGCGGGACGGTCACAGCGCCTTCGAGCTCTTGTCTGCCGCCCGTCGCCTAGGCCTCGACGGGCGTGGCGTGTCGACCAGCTTGGCCGGCTTGGCCGCGCTCAAGAGACCGGCGATCCTGCACTGGAGCTTCAACCACTTCGTGGTCCTCGAAGACTTCAGGCGCGGGCGAGCCGTCATCGTGGATCCAGCCAGCGGGCGGCGCAGGGTGAGCCAGCAAGAGCTCGACCGGTCGTTTTCGGGTGTGGCGCTGGAGCTCGAGCCGACCCCGAGCCTCGTCAAACGCCGCCGTCGGTCGGTAAGTCTGGCTCGCTACCTGGAGCCCTTGAAACAGCACCGTGCCACCTTGCTGTTCGTGATCGTGGCCAACCTCATCGAGCAGGTGCTGGCCGTGGGCATGCCGGCAGCCAGTCAGGTCCTCATCGATCAAGTCATTCAACCGGCCCGTGAGGAATGGCTGCTACCCGTCATGCTGGTGCTGGTGACGGTCACGTTCGCTCAGATCGTCGTTCAGCGGCTGCAAGGCGTGAGCCGCGCGATTCTTCATTCGTCGCTGTGCATGGTCATGACACGCGACCTGGGCGAGAAACTACTGCGCCTGCCGCTAACCTTCCTCGGCAGTCGCAGCCATGGCGATCTCCTGGAGCGCGTCGATCAGCAGAGCGCGCTGCAGACACTACTCGCCGACACCGTGCAGGCGCTGTTCGACATCTGCTTCGTTTGCCTCTTGATCGCGCTGATGCTGGCCTACGATCCCTTCCTCGGAGCCGTTAGTCTTGGGCTTGCGCTCGTGAGGCTCTTGGTGCTGCGCTGGGTGCGGGCACCGATGGCAGAGAAGGTAGCGGCCGAACTGGCTGCCCGGGGCCGCGAGGGAGGCGCATTGGCCGAAGCTACCAGCAGCATCGAGATGGTGAAGGGATTCGGCATCGGCCAGCCGCTCTTGCAGCGCTACGACCGCCGCGTGCAAGAGCGAGCGGGATGGACGCTGGCCGCAGCTCGCTTGGAAGTTGGGCTGGCGCGCGCCATGACAGGCCTCGACGCCGTGATGCATGCCGCCATCTTGTGGTTGGGGGGCAGGCAAGTGATCGCAGGCGAAATGACGATCGGTGTCTTCTCCGGCTTTCTGGCCATTCGAGCCATGGCGATGCGGCCGATGACGTCGCTGGTGTCGCTGGCCGAAAACTGGATTCGTGTGCGCGGCATCCTCGAGCGATGCGAAGACATCTTGTCCGTACCTTCGGCGCCAGCCGGAGGCCTTCGCCGGCTCGAGCAGCCGTGCGGGCGTCTCGAGCTTCGCGGCGTGGGGTTTCGCTATGGAGGCACTGGGCCCTGGGTGTTCAGAGACGTAAGCTTCGTCATCGAGCCCGGCGAGCACGTGGCGATCATCGGTCCCTCCGGCCACGGCAAATCGACACTCGCCAGACTCTTGTGCGGTCTTCTCACGCCGACCGAGGGGCGCGTTCTGCTCGACGGCCACGACATAGGTCGCTATCACCCCGAAGCGCTGGCGCGGCATTTCGGAGTAGTGCTGCAAGATCCCTTGATTCTCGAAGGAACCGTGCGCGATGCCTTGACGGTCAGGTGGCCCGAGTGCTCCACCGAGGTCGTCCGCGACGCAATGCGTACAGCCTGCTTCGATTCGGTGGTCGACGCGCTACAGCATGGAGAAGCCTCGATGCTGGACGCGATGGGCATGAATCTGTCTGGTGGCGAGCGCCAGCGCCTGGCCATTGCTCAGGCGGTTCTGGGGCGCCCCAAGCTGTTGCTCTTGGACGAAGCCACTTGCTCCCTCGACGAGCCGCTCGAGCGGCGCGTCATGGACAATATCGCAAAGCTGGGCGCGACGGTCATTTCCGTGGCCCACCGGCCCGGCGCCGTAGACTGCGCGGAGCGCGTGTTTGTCGTCGATCGAGGCGCCGTCCTAGAAGCGCACCACGAGCGTCCGCCCTCGTCGGAACAGAAGGAGGTCGTATGGCAGCCGATGTGAGCGCCGGTCGCCTGGTTTCCGAGGAACACTCGACCACGCGCCTTTCGTTTGCTCGAGCAGGCAGCTTCAAGCGCCGCATGCTCAGGCTGGTCCTCGCGGAGCACAGGGCGGTCCGATGGATCACGACAGTCGCCGTGCTCGAGTCCTTGATCGGCATGGCTGGACCTTGGCTGTCAGCCCAAGTGATCGACACGGCGTTGCCTGATCAGGCATCGAATCTGCTCGCGATCATCGTGGGGCTGGTCGTCGTGGCCGCTCTGCACGCCGCATGGGCGGGCTGGCTTCGCGAAAAGGCGGTGGCGTTGCTCACCGTGCGCCTTGAAGCGGAATGCCTGACCCTCGTGTTGGAGCGCTTTCTGAACACTGGCTACCACCGTTCGAGCCGCAGAGACTTCGGCGGCCTACAAGAAACGATGTTGGCCGTGAGCGACACCGGCAGTGCGCTCACCCAAGCGATCTTTGGCGCTGTGACTCACGCATTGAGCTGCGTGTTGACCCTGACGCTGCTGGCCGTTTGGTTTCCGAAGCTCGCGGTCGTCATCGTGGCTGCAGCTCTGGCGATGCTCTTGGCTGCCAGTTTCTACGCATGGCAAGAGGCAAAGCTGGCCCGCGCCACTCTCGAAGCGTCCAGCCGCCAGCGCCAAACGCTGCATGTCCTGCTGCGCGCCGTGGCCACGCTCAGAGTATTCGGCGCCACCGAGCGTGTGCTCGCGACGTGGCGACGGCAGTTGTTACATCACACCCACTCCAAGGTAGAGCAAGCCGGAGCCCACGTTTCGCAAGACGTGTTGTTCGATGCATCCCCGCAGCTGATCAACCTGGGGGCGACACTGTGGTTCGTCGACGACGTGATGAAGGGTCACGCTACGCTGGGAGAAATGATGCTGGGCGTGATGCTGCTCGGCAGCGTGATGAGCACATTGGTTACGCTGGCCAGCATTGCCGTGCGCTTTCAAAGCCTGCAGCCGCATTTCCAACGCGTCGACGAATTGCTCGCCGAGAGCGAGGCGACCGATGCGGCGCAGGAGGCAGCCCTCTCTAACCCTGGCGACGACGGGCTAGTTCTCGACGGGGTTTGGTTCCGCTACCAGCAAGACGGGCGCTGGGTGTTATCGAACCACAGCTGCCGGTTTCCCGCGCACTGCCTGACCGAGCTGCGAGCGGCGTCCGGCGCAGGAAAAACCACCATGCTCAGATTGCTGGCGGGCCTATTGGCCCCCGAGCGTGGCACGGTCCGTGTGCTGGGAAAGGACCCCAGGTTGGTGCGCGGGCTCGTCAGCTACCTGCCACAGCAGTCCATCCTGCTGGAAGCCTCGATTGCGACGAACCTGCGGGTCCTGAGCGGTCGGGGCTTGGACGAAGCCCTCCGCGTGGCGCGTCACACCGGTCTCTCGGACCTGTTGCAGCGGTTGCCCATGGGAGCCGAGACCATCGTCTCTCTGGCTGGCGGCAACCTGTCGGCGGGCCAACGACAGCTCATTCTGCTGACCGCGGCGTTCGCTTCTCGGAGCCCCGTCGTCTTGCTGGACGAGCCGCTGTCACAGCTGGACTACCAGGCTTCACAGCGCATTCATTGGAGCAAGCTGACCGAAGGAAGAACCGTGGTTCTGGTTCGACATGATTGAGCGGAGGCAACCTCCGTTCGACGCGGGAGGAGAAGGAAACGTGAACGTTACAATGCAAAGCACGACCACCGAAAGAGACGGGCACGCCACGGCGGCGATGGTACAGGCCAATATGAAGCTGGTGGAAGCGGTGGCTCGACAGGTCGCGCGCAACGCGGGCAGTGACACCGAATACGCGGTGCTGCTTTCGTACGGCTGCGAAGGGTTGCTGGATGCAGCCAGGCGTTTCGACCCATCACGGGGCGTGTCGTTTAGAGCGTATGCACGCGTGAGGATTCGTGGCTCGATCATCGATGGCGTGCGCAGCCTGTGCCCCCTGTCGCAACGTGCACACGAAAGCACGATGGCGCTTTCGATGCTTCGCTCGTTGGCGCAGAAAACCTTGCAGAGGAGCGCGAGAGGGCGATGACGACGGCTGTGGCGGTCGGCCTGGTCGCCCCCTCGGGACACGACGAAGATGGGCAACCGGTCGCCCTAGCGAATACAGACGCCTGCCCCGAGGCGAAGGTGACGCGCTCCGAGCTCTTGGCCCTGATGATTCGCGCCGTGAACGGGCTGCCCGCAGAGGAGGGCGAGCTCGTGAAGCGGCACTATTTCGATGGCGAGCGCTTCGACACCATCGCTACCGAGCTCGGGTTGAGCAAGTCGTGGGCTAGTCGCCTACACACGCGGGCGCTCAGACGCCTAGCCAAGCGCATGGGCAACGTAGCCTAGCAAATCTGGCTAAGAGCCTATGGGTGGCCCAATCAAGGCATATTGGTAACCGATGGGCTCGAACCCCAATCGCCGATAGATGCGTTCTGCGCTGCTCTGCGGTTCCGCAACGACGTAGAGCTTTGCCCGCGGTTCGGCGGCCAGCCGATTGGAGATCATGGTAGCGCACAAATGGGTGCATACGCCCCGGCGCCGGAAGGCACGGTGAGTCCTGACTTCTTGAAAGCGGGCCAAGTAGGCCTGTCGCAACAGACCTGCGGAACCAATGAGCTGATCGCCCAACCAAAGACCCCACCAGTCACCGAACCCGGCCTGCGTCCGAGCGCGGTAGGCGTCATAACGCCAGTGCACGTAATCGCGAGGCAGCTCCCCGCTGCTTTCCACCACGCACAGCTCCAGCACGTCGTCCCAGTCCTTCGAAGAACGGGCCGGCCGCACTTGCCAACCTTTCGCGTCGGGCACCGTTCGCGGGTTGCGATCGTGCTCGAGTGCGGTGTTCACGGCTAGCTGCAGGTCGAATTGCCGAGCCCGCTCCACCAGCGCGGACGAGAGCGGTTCTCGCGAGTCGCCTTCCCACTGGAGGATCAAACGCTGGGCTTGCGGAAGATTCCCGAAGGCGCTCCGCCAAACATCGAGGTAATCGTCCAAATCTTCCGCCGTGGGCGCCGACTCGAGCATCAGGTAGTTGCCGAACCAATAGTCTTGGCGCCCCTTGGTGCGGATGATGGTGGCGCGTCCTTGCTCGATTTGTTCCGTTTCAGCCGGCTGGGCCAAACGATCGGAGCGAGCAATGTCTGCGAGCATGGTAGCTGTCTTGCCAAGCGAAGCGTCATACAGCCGTGTAGCTCAAGCTCACGGTGTGGCGCCCCGGACCTGGTGTTTTCCTGGGCTGAACGCTGTGCAGACATCCTGGCTGGATTGGGAGCAGCGTCAAGCTGTTGAAGCGAGGAGCCGCCAGGTGTTCCTCGCCTGCACCGTTGACGAACTTCAAGAAGCAGCCGTCCTCGGGCTGCCAAGCCCTATCGAAATAGCAGTTGACGCCGAGGGTACGCCCGTCGTGCGTGTCCGAGTGGGGCCTGATCTAGTCTCCCGTGTTGTAGCGGGCCAGCTCACACGTCACGCGCTGACCAAGCTTCAAGCCCAACACTCGACCGAGCCAGTCCCGAAACTGGTCGGTCACACACACGAGCTCGATGAAGGCCAACAGCTCCGGTGCCGGACCCGCATCGGTCGCATCGCGCTCGGCGAGCTTGGTCAGAGGCCGCGCGATATCGTGGCGGGCCCAGCGCTGCTGCCGCGAGCCAGGCGTCCGGCTCGACCTCGTTGACCTTTGTCTCGGCTCGCACATCCGACATCAACGAATTGACCTGATTCCAGCAGCTTAAGGCGGCCAGCTATTCTGATACGGCGTGGGCGTAGTCAGGGCGCCAAACCTCTTCGAGCGAGATCAGCTGCCGGGGCGTAGCCCAGAAACGCTCTCTGACTTGAGACAAAACTTCGGGGTCCAGGTATCGAGGGCTCAGCCATTGGTCGAGCATATCTACTTCCCGGTTACGGCGTTGACCCGAAGCGGGCAGGCCCAGTTTGCCTCGAATCACTTGGCTGTGCACGACCCAGCCATGACGCCGCCCGAGCGTGAAGAGATCCATGCTCGCTATCGCGAGTTCGCCAATCGCCTTGCTGCGTCGCGCAAGCAGAACGACCTGCCCGAAGTGCCCGCTTCGGAAGAAGCCCAGCGCTTTCGGGTGGACGACGAGGCTTGGGACTTCGTCGAAGTGGGCGCCAATCTACGTTGCACCAACTGGATCAGGCGTGACCTAGTCGAAGTGGGCATTGAATGGAGCGGCATGCTCCGTGCCTTGAGAGCTGCCGGCGACTTCAGCAAAGCCGAGCTCGTAGCTTCTGCCGCCAACGAGGCCATAGGCCAGCGAATCTTCCGGTTCTTGAAAGACAATCATTTCATCGTGGGCTCAGTCCCAGCCCGACTGGCCCCCAGTATCCCCGAGGATTGCGTGGACAGCGTACACGTTGCCCCCGTACATCTTGACCATGTGCATGTCCAAGTGACCGGATAAAATCGTTAGACCCACTGCGATGCCGCGCTCGACGTCGGCCAGTATCAAGCGCGGGTTCAGGTTGGCGTCGTTGGGTCCCGGATCTTGCGAGCTGCAACTGGCGCCGTCACTGCAGCTGAAGTTGCCGCCACCATTTTCCAGGCGTCTACAATTCCCCGTGACGTCACAGACGCCCGAAGGGAACAGGCGGAAATACTTGTCGATCCAGGCGATGAGCTCGTCTCGAGAGTTCCTCTGCCCCTCGGGCACTTCGTCGTGCCAGCCGATCTCGTCGGCAATGGAGATGATCGCACCTGGGTTCGAGGGCACGGCGAACACCGCGGTGTAGTCCCCCGGGCGCACCACGATTGTCTCGATTTCGCTCATCTGACCGTTGTCGAGCTTGATGCGAATCGCAACAGGAAGATCGGTATTGCCTTCTGGAATGACCGCGTGTGCTGCAACGGTACACAGCTCCGTATCCAGAGCGCTTTGTGAGTGCTTCACCGCGCCTGCATTCGTCCACAAGCCACTGCTGCCAATCTCGGATTGCTGGGCATTTTCTGTGAACTTCAGGTCCGGAGCCAGCGGTAGGCTGGAAGGATCACCGCTTTCGAGAGCTGCAAAGTAGGCATCGAGGCTCGTGCTCAAGAGCTCGCGGGTGCACTCCCCGCTCATGATGCCGCCGGTACCACCTGCACCGGTGTTGGTCATTCCAGCACTGGTCTGTCCGTCGGTGCCACCCGTGGAGCTCGCACCGCCGGCCCCGGTCATGGTCATTCCGCCGCTCCCGCTGCTCGACGTGGTACCGCTGGATGTGGTGGTCGCCCCTGCGCCAGTGGTGACGACAGCCGTCGAGGACATGCCCATGGTTCCGCTACTCATGGAGCTCGTGCCGCTCGTAGAGCCAGCATTGGAGGCAGCTCCGCCCGCGGCAGCTCCCGTCGACACATTTCCAGTGCCCGCTCCGCCGCCAGCTCCCGAGCTAGTCGAATCGGCTGGATCGGTGCCGCACGCACCGAGCACAAGCCCCGCGAGGCAACTCACGCAAAGAGCGCGCAACGTGAATATCGACGAAGAAGCCTGAGGCGCCACTTCGCGTGAGCCTACCCTCTAGAAGCAGTATTTGCCTCCGGATCTTGTCCAGAAGGGTACCAAAACCTCACGACGCCGCGCGGGAAGGCGGGACTCCGTGAGCATGCAAGCACATTATTCGAAGCACACTGAAACACTCCGTCAAAAGCGCCTCACTCTTGCTCGCGCGGGGCATTCACCTCCTTGGTGATCCACTCCAAAAAGGCTGGGTTCCCTTGACTGATCGGCAACGCTACGACGCACGGGCACTCATAGGAATGTAGCTCCCGGACGCGCGCTACCACGTCGGGGACTCGGTCACTCAGAGTCTTGGCAATCAGTACGGCTTCGCTTTCTTGTTGGACTGCGCCCTGCCACCAGTAGAGCGAGGTCATTCCATCCAGCACGTTCACGCACGCGACCAGGCGCTCCTGCACCAGTGCGCGCCCAATCGTCACGGCCTCGTCGCGGCCGCTTGCCGTCATGTACAACCAGCAGTGTCGGGTCTCTGACATTTCTCGTCCCTTTCCGTAACAGCTCACCATATGTAGCAGCGGGCCCTCGTTCGACCAATAGGCCGAGCACTCGTAACGGCGGGTGTCGTGAACGTGGCAAGCGACGCCTGCGCGGGCGTGCAAGTCGCAAATTGCCTCTGAAATCGGCGAGCCTGCTCGCTTGCGGGCGCGACCGCTCCAAGTCACACCACTATATGGAAACGAACGAACTCTATCGAGGCCGCTTGATCGATCACGTGCAGCTCGTGGTGGCGGACCTCCAACGTAGCAAGCGGTTCTATGTTGCCGTTCTCGACGCCTTAGGCATTCCCTTGGGAGGTGAAGGTCCCGGCTTCTTCTGGGCCGACGAGCTGTGCGTCTCCGATCCAGAAAGCCCGGCTTCGACGGGAATGGTCACCGGCAGAGCACATCTGGCATTTCAGGCCGCGGACCGCGAAACCGTTCAACGGTTTCATAGCGCAGGCGTCGCCGCGGGTGGCGTGGACAACGGCGCACCCGGTGAACGCCCTTATCACCCCGGCTATTACGCTGCCTTCTTGCTCGATCCCGACGGGAACAACATCGAGGCGGTGTATCACGGCCCTGCCGAGCGTTCGGCACCTTCCGTCCGCATCACATTCTGAGCGAATCGACGAAACCCCACGTGGCGGGTAACACTTTCTGGGGCGCCCGGTGTTCGGTGATCTGATTGAAAGATCGGAACCTGGCATACCCCGGCGCTCCCGTGCCGTGCTGCCAGTGCCGCCACTGGAGGATTCGTGCGTCGAACGCAGCGCGTCTGTTGGTTCACCTTTGGATTTTTGCTTGCGTTTGGCCAAGCCAAGACCGGCGCCGCCCAAGCTCTCACAGACGGCGAGCCTCGAGAAGAGCAGAGTCTCGAGCCACCCAAGTTGATCGAGTTCGTACCGGCCGAGTTTTCTGCCGGGGAGGCGCCCAGCGAATCCACCTCGGTTCTGACCGAGGTCACCATCGACGAACAGGGTCGGGTGATCGAGGTCAAGCTCGTGGAACCAGGAGAGCCGAGGATCGACGCGGCAGTGCTCGACGCCATTCGCCGATTCGTGTTCGAGCCGGCCCGCCGCGACGGTACCCCGGTGAGCGCGACGATCCGCTATCGATACGTGATCGAGGGCGCGCCACGCGAACCGCCGGAGCAACCTGCGCCCGAGCCACCCGTTCCCCAAGAGCCCGCTTTCGCGCCAACTCCTGAACCGAGCGAACCACCCATCGACGACGCGGAGCTCGAGGAGTTTTCGGCCGTCGCCGAAGTCGAAGCGCCCCCGCACGACGTCACACGCCGAAGCATGGGTGAGGAAACCCTCACGCGGATTCCGGGTACCCGCGGCGACGCGCTGCGCGCCATCGAGGTCATGCCCGGAGTCGCCCGCACGGGTACCGCGTTTGCCAACCCTCTGTTGCGCGGCGCCGCGTGGAACGAAAGCGCCACGTACCTCGACGGCGTTCCGGTGCCGTTTCTCTTTCACTTCGGGGGTCTCACCAGTTTCATGAACTCGCGCCTGATCGAGCGCGTCGACGTGATGCCCAGCAATTTTTCGACGCGCTTCGGGCGCGTCTCGGGTGGCATTGTCGAGGTGCACACGCGCGACCCAGCGCCTGACGGGCTGCACGGCGTGCTCGATCTCAATCTGATCGACAGCTCGGTCATGGTCGAAGCGCCGGTCGGTCCACGAACTGCTGTCGCCGGTGCGCTCAGACGCAGCAACATCGACTTTTTCTTCGAGACCTTCGCCGACGAGGACTCGTTCTCGGTAGTCGCAGCGCCGGTGTACTGGGATTACCAGGCACTGGCAACGCACCGCTTGGGCAAGGACCATCGCCTGCGCGGGCTCGCGTATGGGAGCCGCGATTCAGTGAAGTTCATCTTGTCGGAGCCGAACGAGGAAGACCCTGCGCTATCGGGCGACGTGGGAGGCACCATCGAGTTTCATCGTGTGCAGCTCGGGCTGCGCTCCGCGCTGTCCGAGACCGCCACTCAAGATCTGGTGGTAGCCCTGGGTGTCAGCTCCCTCGAGTTCCTGCAGGGCGGTCAACTCATGACCTTCGAAGGACCGGAGCTGCACGCGCGTGGCGAGTGGAGTGTCGAGCTGCTGCCCGAGCTAAGAATGACCACGGGGCTCGATGTCTTCGCTCAACAAGCTTCGGGTCACTATCGGGGCACGCCTTCCAACCAAACCGAAGGCGACCCCACCGCGAACGTTCCGGTCACTGGCCAGCGTCTGATCTCGCTGGACTTCGACAACGAGAACGTGATCCGACCCGGCGGCTACCTCGACTTCGCCTACCACCCACATCCGAGCGTCCAACTGGTACCTGGGCTACGCGTCGATTACTACAAATACATCGACGCCTGGTCGATCGATCCCAGGCTGAGCGCGCGTCATCACGTCACCCCGACCACCACTCTAAAGTCCGGAACGGGTCTATATTCACAGCCACCCGAGGCATGGCAGGCGATCCCAGGGGCCGGAAATCCCGACCTCGATCCATTCCGCGCCTGGCACACCAGCCTCGGCGTCGAGCAAGTGGCGAGCGATGTCGTGAAGCTAGGCGTCGAAGGGTTTTACAAGCGCCTTTGGCATCGTATCGTAGCCATCGACAGGCCTCCCTACCTGGTGAACGACGGTGAAGGTCGTGTTTGGGGGGCCGAGTTCTCGCTGGAAGTCTCCCCCGATGCGGGCTTCTTCGGCTACGGCGCCTATACGCTTTCGCGGAGCGAGCGACGCGATCGCAACGAGCAGTGGCGGCTTTTCGATCAAGACCAAACCCATATCCTGACGCTGGCAGGCGGCGTGCCGCTGGGGCGGGGTTGGGAGGTAGGAGCGCGCTTTCGGCTGGTGAGCGGCAATCCCTCGACTCCGATTGTCAGCGCAATCTACGACGCCAAAACAGGCGTCTACGTTCCCGACAACGGCCCGCTCAACTCGGAGCGTGACCCAACCTTTCACCAGCTGGATCTCAGGGTAGAAAAACAGTTTCAGGTCGGGACGGGCAAGATCGCGGCCTACCTCGACTTGCAAAACGCTTACAACGCCGAGAATCCCGAAGGCGTCCGCTACAGCTACGACTATCAGCAATCAGAGCCCATCAGCGGCATGCCCATCTTTCCGAATCTCGGCCTCAGAGGTGAGTTATGAGGACGCTCTCGTACACCGTGCTGTTTGCTCTGCTGACGAGCTGCGGCGATCCGCTGAAGCCCGTGTATTGGGTGAACGAACCGCGCGTGCTCGGAGCTCGCGTCGAAGTAGCGGGCGAGCCAGAGCGAGCCACTCCAGCACCAGGCGAATCAGTGAGCGTTCGTTTCCTGGTGGCAGCACCCGACCCCGAGCCAGTGCTCGGTCATGCTCTGTTTGCGTGTTTTGCCGCACCTCCTGCTGCAAGCCTGCCAAGCTGCGCAGAGTCGCCCTTTGCCTCGATAGTGGGCGCCCCTGCGACCACACAGCCCAGCTTCAGCTTCGACGTGCCACTAGAGTCGGAGCAAGACGCGCTCCTGGTGTACGGCGTGATCTGTCCGGACGCGGCAGCTCGGGCGGAGGTCGAGCCACCTGGATGTGACGACGCGTCGGGCCTGCGAGTCAGCCTCGACTTTCCGCTGGCGGGAAAGCGAGCCAACTTCAACCCCAGCATCGCACCAGGCGATCTGCACTTCGACGAGCAGGAGTGGCCGGCGGGCTCGAGTTGCGACGAGCTGCCGCGCGTCGAGCCGGGCAGCACGCACACTATCGAACTTCCACTCGACGAGGCAGATCGCGATCCGTTGGAACAGCGCATCGACCTCGACCCCGAGCGCGAGCCGCTGCAGGTATCGCACTTCAGCACCCACGGCGAGCTCGAGCGAACCTTCACCATCATCGAGCCACAGGACGAACTGACGGCTCGCGTCACTTGGAAGGCGCCCGGCAGCACGAACGACGTTGGCGTCATGCGCTTCTTCATCGTGGTGCGCGACCTGCGCGGGGGCTCGGATTGGGTAGAGCGAGCAGTCTGCGTGTCCGAATAAATGGAGAAGGAGGCAGGTTTCAATGGATGTGGTGGAAAAGATGAGCACGTTGGCAGACTATGGCGCGCGCTGGGTGCTCTGGCTGCTTCTGGGGCTATCGGTGTTGGCTATTGCCATCGTGATGGAGCGAGTCGTTTTGTTGCTCCGTACACGGGTCGACATCGCGAGCCTGCGGAGCGAGCTGCGGCAGTTGCTCGACGCCGATAATCCAGGGCGAGCGCTCGCTCGGCTGCAAAGCAGCAGGGCCGTCGAAGCCCGCGTCGCCGGCGCGGGGCTGACGGCAATCGAGCCCGAGAAAGCTGACGAGCGCATGCAAGCCGAGCGCGAGCTCGTGCGCCTGGAGCTCGAGCGCGGGCTTTCGCTCTTGGGCACGCTCGGCAACAACGCACCCTTCATTGGCCTTTTGGGGACCGTGATCGGGATTATTCGGGCGTTTCGAGCCCTCAACGAGTCGGGTGTACAAGTCTCCGCGGGGTTGATGGCGGAGATCGGCGAGGCTTTGATCGCGACCGCAGTCGGTCTTCTGGTCGCCCTTCCGGCAGTGGCCGCCTTCAATGCCCTGCAGCGCGTCGTGCGGCTGCGGCTGGGCCATGCCGAGCTCTTGCGCCACGAGGTGCTGGCACACTTGAAATCACAAAGCCGAGAAGACAGGCCATGAGCGGGACAAGCCCAACTCCTGACAACGAAGTAATTTCGGGCATCAATGTGACACCACTGGTGGATGTCGTGTTGGTGCTTCTCGTCGTGTTGATGGTGACGGCAACTTATGTTGCGTCGCGCAGCATTCCAGTCGACCTCCCGCGTGCCGCCACCAGTGAGGCGACGACCGGCGTGCTCGCCCTCACCCTCGACCGCAAGGGCAAGCTGTACCTCGACGGCAAGCCCGTCTCCATGGCTCTGCTGCGTGAACGCGTACGCCAGGCGCGATGGCAAGATCCTTCGATCCGCGCCATCATTGCCGCGGACGAGCAGGCTCGCCACGGGCAAGTCGTCGTTGCCATCGATCTGTTGCGCCAAGAAGGCGTGCATCGCTTCGCCATCAACGTGGAACCGGCGGCGCTGAAAGCCGAGGCTGCTCGAGCAACCCAGTGACGCGGCTTGGGCTCTTTTCGCTGTGCGCGAGCTTCGCGCTCCACGCTCTGGCGCTCGGCTCATTGGGCGGAGTCCGCAAGCTCCAACCCGCGCGTCCCCCGGTTGCCGTGCTGGATTTCGAGGTCGCACCCGAAGCGCCGGCGCCCGAGCCCCCGCCCGCCGAGGTTGCCTCACCGCCGAGCGCGCCAGAAACGGAGCCCGTGCTCCGCCCTGTTCCCGCTGCCGCCAGACCCGAAGCGGCACCGCCTCCGCCAGCCGAAACGCCAAGCACGCCTCCGGCGGTGGACCTCAGCGGCATCACCTTGACCAACGAGCAGGGTGTCGGTTGGGCTAGCCCCAGCGGCAACGGGCGCGCTCGCGCTGGCGTCCAAGGTCCGCTCGGCTCTCGTTCGGCGCCTGGCCCCGCCCTGGCGGCCATGCCGGCAGTCTCTCAGGAAACCGGCGGTAATGGCGACTGGGTCGCCGCGCGAGATCTCTCCGTCAAGCCCGTACCGCCGGCGCTCGGACCACAGCTCGAGCGCTTGTATCCCGAAGAGGCGCGGCGCAGAGGTCTCTCGGGGAGCGCCGCATTGCGCGTGCGCATCGAGGCGGATGGGAGGGTTCGCAAGACCACACGGCTACATGAGTCGTTCCCGGGCTTCGCCGAGGCGTGTCGCCGGGCTCTGCTGGGCTCGCGCTGGACGCCACCGCGCGACCGCACCGGCCGCGCGGTCGCAACGGAGGTGCGTTACACCTGCGAGTTCGTGATCGAGTAGCGCGATCGCGGAGATCACCGATCGCTTCGGCTATGGTGACACATCCGGGCTGGGGCGGTGTTGTTTCTAAAGCCCCACGCACGAACCCAGCCTGATGCCTGTCGACACCACCCAGCTCTACGAGTCCTACGGGGCAATGGTGCTGCGCAGGTGCCGGCGGCTGCTACGGGACGAAACCAAGGCTTTGGATGCCATGCATGACGTCTTCGTCGAGATTTTACGCCGCGAGCAGCACCTGGACGATCGCGCCCCCGCCGGGCTCCTGCTCCGCACGGCAACCAACGTGTGCCTGAATCGCCTGCGCAGCGAGCGTCGCCATCCCGAAGATCGCGAGGAGGAACTATTGTTCGCGTTCGCAGCGCAGGACGAGGAGTCGCCGGAATCCAGAGCGCTGGCCAGGCGCATGCTCGAACGCTTGTTTCATGCCGCTCCGGAATCGAGCCGCGTGATGGCTGTCTTGCACTATGTCGACCGGTTGACCCTCGAAGAGGTAGCTTCCGAAGTCGGTCTGTCCGTTTCCGGAGTGCGCAAACGTCTGCGTGCTCTGCAACAACGCGTTCCGGAGCTCGAACGCGAGCTGGAGCAATCTCATGCCTGAAGCACTCAAGGGTGTGCCCGAGTGGTTGGTCGAGCGTCTGGCGGCGCACGACTTGGAAGACGCCCGCGCCGAAGAGGTGCGCGCGCGTTTGGCTGCGAGAGGCGAGCTCACGCGCCTGGCGCAGATCGAAGCCGCGAACCGCGTCTTTCTGCAAGCGCATCCACCCGCGGTGGTGGTCCCAGAAATCGAACGCAGGTTGGCGCTGGTCAAGCGCAGAGCCGTAGAAAAGCGGCGTGCGCGACGCCGTTTCGCCTGGCCGGCCCTTGCCGTCGCTGCGCCGGCGCTGGCGCTTGGCGTGATTCTGTTCGAAACGAGCTCTCGAGGTCCGGCAGTCACCCCTCCTGTGATCTCTTCCAAAGAAACGGTAACCATCAAGGGTCTGGCGCCGCACCTGGTGCTTTACAAGAAGGTGGGAAGCCGAGCGGCTAGATTGACCCCGGCGAGCCGAGTGCGCCCGGGCGATGTGCTGCAAGTGGCCTACGTCAGTGTGGGACACCGCTATGGCGTGATCGCATCCGTCGATGCGCACGGCGCCGTGTCCCTGCATCTTCCGGAAGAGCCGGGGCCGGCCGCAGAGCTCGCAAGGCAGGGCGAGGTGCCGGTCCCGCATGCCTTCGAGCTCGATGATAGTCCTGGCTTCGAGCGCTTCGTGTTCGCCGTCTCCGATGCGCCGTTCGCGACTTCCCTGCTGGTCGACGCCTTGCGTTCGGGCACGCTGGAGCGAGTTCCCGCGCAGCTCGAGCTCGTCGAGATCGTCGTGCAAAAGGAGCAGCTATGAAGTTCGGTTTGCCTTGGCTCTGCTTCGCCCTTGCCTGCGTGCTGTCGCCGGCACTCGCTGCCGCAGCCCATCCCGCACCGGCGCTGCGTCGCTTCGCGCTGATCGCTGCCTCGAACGATGGCGGTCCGGATCGCATGCGCCTGCGTTTCGCCAACTCGGACGCGGAATCGATGGCCAAAGTGCTGCGCATTCTGGGCGGCGTGCGCGCCGAGGACTTGGTCCTCGTCACACAGGCTCGTCGAGCCAGCTTGCAGCAAGCCTTCGATCGGGTGCGGGCCGAAGTCGAAAAGGTGCCGGGCGGCAAGCAGCGCCGTGAGCTGTTCGTGTACTATTCGGGCCACTCCGACGAACACGGCCTTTTGCTGGCGGGCGAACGCGTGTCGTACAGCGAGCTTCGTCGCTGGGTCGACAGCGCAGGAGTCGACGTGCGCATCGTGGTGCTCGATTCGTGCGCCTCGGGCGCGATGATTCGAGAACGAGGCGGAACCCGCCGGCCCTCGTTTCTGAGCGACGTGTCGGTGAACGCGCGGGGGCATGCCTTTCTGACCGCGAGCTCGGCGGATGAAGCGGCACAGGAGTCCGATCGCCTCGGTGCCGGCTTTTTCTCCCACTATCTCTTGTCGGGCCTACGCGGCGCCGCGGATGCCAATCGCGACAAGCTGGTCACGTTGGCGGAAGCGTACCAGTTTTCGTATCACGAAACGCTGCGCGGTACCGGCCGAACCGCGCGGAGCCAGCACCCTGCCTACGACTTTCAACTCACTGGGCAAGGCGACCTGGTGTTGACGGATTTGCGCTCGAGCGCGTCGAGCTTGATCTTGGAGGGCAACGTCGGTGGGCACGTGTTCGTGCGCAGCGAGTCGGGCCAGTTGTTGGCCGAACTGCGTAAAGAACCCGGTTACCCCGTGCAACTTGGACTTGCCCCCGGCAAGTACACCGTCCGCGTCGAAACGGGCGGAGCCTCGTACACGACCTCGGTAGCCCTGCGCAGCGGGCAGGCAACGCGCGTCGAACGCTCGACCTTGGTGCGCGGCCCGACAGAACCCGCCGGCGCCCGAGGCATTGAACCTGCGGGCGCCGTTTCTGGCGAGTCACCCTCGGTTCGCGATGCACTCATTGGAGAAGATAGCCTCGCCGGGCGCACTCGTCAGTTCGGGGGCTACGCTGGCCTAGGGTTTCGTTATACGCGCTTGGGAGGAAGAGACGCGTTCTTGGCCGGCCCCGAGTTGGCGTTGCTGCTCGACCGCCGAGTAACCCTCGGCTTCGTGGCGGCGGGTGGAGCCAGCGGCCCTGTGGACGAGCAGGGAAACCGTGCAACCCTTGGCTACGCGGGCGCGGTATTCCGGTACAACTTTTTGTTCGACGGACCGTTCTCGTTTTCTGTGGGTGCGGTGGCGGGAGCAGGCGCGACCGGCCGAGAAAGCGAGGACGAAAACACCAAGAGTAGCGACTCGCTCTTCTTGTTCGAGCCGCAGATCGTCGGTCACGTGCTGGTCACGCGCTTCTTGCGCTTCGCGGTGGACTTCGGGTACCGGCTGACGGCGGGAGTCGAGCGCTATCCCGTCGATGAGGTGCGCGGCGCTGCCGCCGGCTTTCACATTCAGGGGGGCTGGTTCTGATAGGGCGACTGGCTGGACGGCGTCATACGGCGGCGCCTCCGCATTGTTTCGAGCAACCGGGCCGCGCTGCTTCCGATGAGGTGAAAAGTGGCTGAGAGCCGCTCAAACCCGGAGGCACTATGTTTCGTTCAATCCATGCGCACGCTGTGTTGCGCAGCACTCTTATCGCAGGACTTCTTGCCAGCGCCCCTTGGGGTTCGGCCTACGCGGCCGAGGACTCACCAGCGCCGGAGCCCCAAGCGCCCAATGCTAGCAGCACCAATGAGAGTCCGGTCGTACCGAAGAATAACGGGATATTGCTCGGCGGTGGGGTGGGAGTTGCGATACCGGGTGGAGGCCTCATCGAGGGGGGCGCTCCAATCGGCGACGTGGCCACTACCTTTCCCCTAGGCAGCTTGAGCGCTGGGTTTCGGTTTCTCGACTCCTTTTTCGTTGGCACATTCGTCGAAGGCGGAGCGGGTACCGTGAATACGACCGGAGCGTTGGCCATCTGCGACGAACGAGGGGTGGAATGCAAGGCAGGAGTGGTGCGTGTTGGTCTGGAGGCGCGGGGATACCTCTTCTCACAGTCGCGCTATCAGCCGTGGCTGGGGGCGGGTTTCGGGTACGAATGGTTCACGTTCTCGGGGCACGATTCTTTGTACGACGAATCCGTAAGCCTGAGAGCAAGGGGACCCGAACAGTTGCGGCTGAGCGGCGGGGTCAATGTTTGGCTCACGGATATGATCAGCGTGAACACGTTCGGCGCCTATTCACGCGGTCGTTTCAGTAGTGTCGAGCTGGCCATGACTGGGGCCCCCACCGAGCAATTGCCGGGCGCAGCCCATCACTGGGTGAGCTTCATATCGACGTTCAACGCAACCTTGTGACGCGCCCATCGCTTGACTTGGAAAAGCAAGGTGTAGTCGAGCCCGTGAGAACGGCGGTGACGGTAGTTTTCCAGCGGCTCCAAAGTCGCAAGAACCAAGTCGCCGCGGATTTGAATCCTAGCTCGCCGCTGAAGTGCCGGAGCTATACCATTCGGGACGAGCGAGCCGGTCTTGCAGTTCACGATGCCCTTGAAGCCCTTCACGGTCAGCAGCGCGACAGCACTTGCGGTCGCGTTCGTATTGGCTTGTTCAGAAACGCCGGGCGAGGGGACCAGCGCAACCGCTGCCAGCACCTCCACTCCGGTCAGCACCACGAGCGGTGCCAGTACGACCGGTAGCAGTACCGCCACGACGAGCTCGTCGAGCTCGACGAGCTCGTCGGGCAACGCCGGCAGCAGCGCCGCCACG
>CBFGRJ010000073.1:0-24036 GCA_965651135.1 uncultured Myxococcales bacterium | reverse complement strand
TCCGAAGCGCTGCCTTGACCTGCCGGTTCGAGGCTGCCGGTGCAGGCCGCACTGAGCAACGACAGGGCCAACACGCACCCTGGCACAGGGGACCGCCCGAAGATCGCCGGGTTCATGCCTGTTAGAACCCGGACCGGCCGTCCGTGGTCCAGATTACTGCCTGTCGGCGGTCCTCTCAGGCGCGTGCTCGCTGTCTCGAGCTTTCGAGACAAACCTCCTCAGTTGCTCGACGATGCCGTCGGGCCAATCGGCGACGTGCTCGTCGAGCCCTTCGAAGTCACCGGCGAATAGAAGGCGCGTAGCCTCTTCGAAGCCAGGCTGGTTCCCCGCGATATCCCAGAGGAAACGGTGGGCCGCTTCCAGGGCCTGGCGGCGAGCCTGCTCGCTGTTCGGCTGCTTGCGCGCCGCATCCACCAAGCGGCGCAGCGCTGCGGAAGCGCCGCCGGGCTGTTCCGCCAACCAATTCCAGTGCCGTGGCAGTAGTGATACCTCGCGCGAAATCACGCCGAGCCTAGGTCGCCCGCGGCGTCGGGCGGGAGGCTCGGAGGGAGGATGCAACACTCTCGCTACGACTTCGGCTTCCGTTCCACTCAAATCCAGATCTACGGGCCTGCCGGTCAGCTCGTCGAACACGGCGATCCGTTCGGTAGAACCCGAATCGTGGTGCTGCTTGGCGACGCGGGCGATGTGCGGCAGGTCGCCATGCGCCACCCGGCGATTGCCGACGAAAAGCACGGTCTGGGCTTCCTGAGTCTCGAGAGGGGCCATATTCATCATTTATACCCGGGTATAATGAATTGTCAATATTGCCCGGGTATAAACGCCACAGGGTGCCTGACTCAGTGGCTGCTCAGGTAGATCAAGAGCTGCAGAAGGTAGGCGATCAAGATCGCAATCAAGAACGCATTGATGATGCCGTCGAACCAGCGGCCCAAGGCTCTGAGCTGCGGCCGGAAGAACAGCTTTCCGAGGATGAGCCCGACGAAGGCGATGGCCAAGACCTTGTTCAGCACTAGGCGGGCATACTCCCACCCAAGACGGGACGCTTCCATGCGTTTCTTCCCAAGACTGGGAAGGTCTTAGGCGAAGAGCTCGCTGATCGCCCCTTGGGCCCGCATGAACTCCGGATCGCCGAACTCTTGTCGGTCGACGCCCATGGCATTCAAAAACGTGAGCAGGAGCCGGTTGTGGGGAATCGCCACGTCGCCAAAATCGTACAGGTTGCCGCCATCTGGCGAAAAGTTCGGGTAGTCTTGCTCGGACCGGGTCAGATCGGCGTAGTGACCGAGCTTGAGCCATTGAAAATGGAAGTCAGCTACAGGGCCCTCGGCGCGCGGGTCGTCGAGCAGGCGTTCGGCTTGTGCGAGCAGGCCTTCCTGAGTCGACAGCGAATCGTCGGCAGCGGCATCGAACAGCTCGTCGTCGGGCATGGTATTCCAGAGCATGTACGAGAGCCGCTGGGCTACTTCGAAGCTGTCGAGCTTGAAGTAGCCGTCGCTTTGCTGGTCCTGGGTCAGCTCGGGTCGATATAGAAACTTGGGGGATTGCAGCATGGCTTCCACGACCACCTGAACTCCGTCCCTCGCGTCGTCGCCGCTGGCGATTAGCTCGGGGCCACGCATGAAGAGGTCGACGTAGAGCGCCTGCTCGGCGTCGGAGAGTGGGCGGCGATAGGCGCGAGTGCCGAACTCGCTCACGAACTGCTCAGCACAGGCAGTCTCGGCGGTGTCGCACGGCATCACGCGCTGGTAAGCGTCGTCATCGGCTACCAAGAGCGCAGCCAAGTCTTCGGCGGCCCGACGGTAGTCGCGACCGAGGCGGTCGGCCACCGTGAGATCTTCGGCGCTGTTGTCGTACCCACCGAAAATTGGGTCAGGCTGAAACTCGAGCGAAGGGCGTACGTCGAGGTACAAAAGGTCCGAAACCGTATTGTCGTACTGCAGGTGGGTCAGCCTGGTGATGCGCGTAGAAAACGGGACGCCATCTTCCAGGGTGCCGGGATTGACCGGCGCCCCGCCGGAGCCGTTCGTCGACCCGCCATCCGTCGACGAGCCCCCACTTCCACTGCCGCTGCTGGAAGCCTTGGAACCGCTCGTCGAGCTCCCTCCGGGTGCATAGCCCCCGCCGCCGACTTCCGAGGTGCACCCCACCAGTAGGGGCCAGCAGGCGAGCGCGCAAGGACGCATCATGCGGGCGAATCCGGGCATCACACGGGTAAGAACCCGCCAGGTATCCGAACGGCTCACATTTCAGGCCACGCGGAAATCAGTACCTACGGACGATTTCGGCGGGCTGACCGAAACGCCAGCCTGCTCGATGTGATCGAGCACCGAGGGCTCGATGTATGCGTAACTCCTCGACTGCCGCCAACGGAGGAAGGTCGCGCATGAGACACGTCATCAGTTTTGCTACTTTGGCCCTAATAGGGTCCGTGGGGTTGGTCGCCTGCCACAGGCACACCTATACCGTGGGCTCGGGGGGTGATGTGCATCGAGCGCCGGCGTACCGGCAGTGGCAGTCCCACTGGTTCTTCGGTGTCATCGGCGAAAGCCAGATCGAAATCGAGAAAGTGTGCCCGAGCGGCAACGCCACGGTGCGCGACGAGCACTCGCTGCTCAACAGCTTGATAGCGGCGGTCATTGGCATTGTGTGGTGGCCCACGACGGTGACGATCTACTGCGGCGACGATCAGCCTCAGCAGGCGACCGTGACGTTGTCGCCGGAGCAGCTGCGCCGCTTGGCGCGTGACGCTCGCGTGCGGGAGTGGGCGCGCCTATCGTGTGCAGAGGGGCGAGCGGAGCTCTGCAGCACCTGGCATTGACGCTGCACATGACGCGCCGCCGAAGCTCCATTAGCATGGCGCGTCATGGCCGAGCACCACGGTAGCGTGTCAACCCTGTGTCGCCTGTTCGACGAAATCGAAACCTTGCTGAAGGAGCCGCGCATCGCGTTGGAGTTGGGGCGGCAGGGCTGCAATTCCAGCATCGTGCTGCTCGCCATTCAGGGTCTTGCCGCTTATATGCGAGGCGACTCGCGGCAAGCCAGCGACGACCTGCTGACGGCGGCAGAAGAGATCCGTGCTCGCAGTGAGCGCCGCTAAGTCGCGCACGGCGCTATGAGCTATGACACGAATGACGTGTAGGCACTTTAGGCACCTGCAGCCCGATTGAGCAGCAGCGTGCGATGCCGCAGCGCGGCACGCTACGCGTGTTTGACAGCGTCCGCTTTGCGTTGTGATTGGGTAGGCGTCAGACTTAACAATATGCAACCATCGGTGCCTCTCGGTGACGGGGCCGAGGGCTCGCAGCAGTCGGAACTCGCGGACCATGATGGCCTGACCTTCGCAGGGAGAAGTGCGCGGCTCCGTCGTTGGCTTCTCAGGCTTTGCGTCGTGGCGTGCTCCCTCGGCGGGCTGGCTTTCTACGGCCACGCGACTCGAAAGCGGGGCATCCGAGCTCCGCCCCCGGCGCCAGCACACACCAGCGGCGAAACGTCGACCCAGAGCGCCTGGGCAGCGCTGAGTGCGGCGCGCGAGCAGTGTCTCAGCGAACGCGAGCGCGTGCTGGCAATGCCCGCCAGTCCGGGCGTGCCGGATCTCGACGCCAACCGGGTCGAGCTGCTGATGCGCACGAAGGTCGAACCGGTGATCTTCGTGAGCAAACCCGAGCCCGAGCCCGAGGTGCCGAAAACAGTCGCGGGGCTGCGGCATAGCCTCTACGTTACCAAGTACCCTTCGACTTTTCTGGATACCCTGGTGAAGGCCTTCCGGATTCGTCCACTGCTCGGTAGGCAAATCGTCCTGCGTGACGGGTACCTGTACGCAGACGAGCCCGAATTGGCGTTTGCCATGGTTCACCATGTGCGAGCCGAGTATCTATTCGACGAGCCGCGCATTTGGATCCAGCGCGGTGATGCGCTGTTGAATGCCGAGCGCACGCAAAGCGGCAAGTATCGCTATGTGGACGGCTCTTTGCGCGGCAAAGAGGTCAGCTTGATTCTCTTCGATCGCATCGGAACAGGCACGCCGCCGCCGGCCCTGCATCGTGACATTCGGTCGCTACGCTATCGCTTGCACTTCGACGGGCTGGACATCACGCACCTGACGCCCACGCACATGGTGGCCGACCTGCGCTACGGAGGCCTGACCATCCCGACCGTTCTCAAGAGCGACGGCCCGCGCCTCGAGCTTGCTTGTGAGGCGGTTCCACCTGCGCGAGCGCGCGATCTAGCTCTCTACCGCGAACGCGGCGACAAGCGCCTGGCCTCCGTGCAAGCGTTGCGTCGGGCCATGCGCGCCCAAATCGAGGAACAGCTGCCGTTCGACGAGCCTTATCGAGAATGGGGCCAGCAAGACGGTGTGCTTCGGTACAAGTGGCGAGACGCCTACTTCGGAGGCAAAAGGCGTTTCGACCTGAACGGCGACACCTATTACGTTTTCGATGCCGAGGGGCGACCCAAGTTGCCGCAAGTCTGCATCGATTTCTTGACGGATACGCTCGAGCGAGCCAGCGGCACCTGGTGGTACCCATACGGACAAAAGCCGGGCAGACGTGTGGGCAAGCTCGATTTCAACACGCTGGAAAACGGAGCACTGCGGCGCGCGGACATGTTCGTTCAGTATGCTCGCGACAACCCCGAATGGTTCCATGTTTACGATACTCCTCCCGGGGAGCAGATCCCGTTTTGGCGCAAGCAGGCATTTACCGACTACTTGCTCAAGAACTCGCACCTCTTCTTGCCTGGTGATATCGTCTTGATCCGGGGCTACACGAATTTCGAGAAGAAGTGGGAGCGGCCGATCATGCACTATCACTCGTTCTTCATTTACGAGAGCGACCCTCTCACGGGCCTGCCGATTGCCATTGTAGGCAATGCGCACGTGCCGGCGCTCCGCACTTGGAATACCGAGATGCGCCGCACACCAAGGCGTAGCATTTGGCACCGCATACGACCTCAGCTGCACTGGTTGAATTCCATCGTTCAAGCGCCCGAGCAACCCGACCTCGAGCCTGCGCCGCTCGCGCTCGGGTCCGACTGACCAGGGGCTCTGTGTTTCGAGTGAGATCAGAAGAGCTCGGACAGCAAGCTCCAGAACGTCTGCGTTGCCAACTCACCATGGACACTGGTGACCAGCCACGCATCGCCCCCGTCTTCTATCGCCAGCTTCGGGGTATCTCCAAGCATGACGGTTGTCGTGCCATCGAGCGCGGCGCGTTTCACCTGCCGAGCAAAGCCTGGCACGGCGACCGCCAAGAGAGCCACTTGGTCCGCAGCGACGGGAATATCGTAGATCTCGGTGTGCTTGTTGGCTATCCACTCGCCCAATGCATTGCTCGGAAGCTCTGAAACCCGCGAGCTAGGGACGTCGGCGAGCTGATCGTAGTAGGCGCTGACCTGAACGTAGCGCAGCCGTTCCACGACGATCGTGTTCGCCCAGGGATCCATTTCGCCGTTCGGTATTCCCATGACCGCGCCCTCAGCGGACAGCTCCCCCAACGACGCTACCACGACGAGCCGCTCGGCAATGGAGGGCTCCATGAGATAGGCGTCCGCCACATCGGTGAGGCGCCCACCGGTGATGACCGCGAGCGGCGGATTACGAGCCTCGAGTGCGGCTCGTACGATGAGCTCGGCTCCCTCGGAGTAGTTGGGTACCGTATCGGCGATGTCGCCGCTGGCAGGCGCGACGAGCGGCGGGCCGCTGCTCGTCGTGGGCTCGGGCAGGCCCGGAATGCCGCTGGCGGTCGCCGCCTCCCACATCATGTGCCAGCTATTCGCGTTGCGTTCCAAATCTGGCCAGGCGGTGCTATCGTTGATGATCAGGCCTGCGAGCTCGAGTCCCGTGCCGGCGAGCAGGAATGCGAGCTCGCCCTGCCAGTTGTCTAGTGGCCCGTCGTTGTTCAGGACGACCGTGTTCGTGGCACTCACGGGTAAATCATTGCCGGGCTCCGTCGTGTCGGAACCCGCATCGAGCGTCCCACCGCAGGCGCTGAGCAGCCCCATGGCCATGATCCAGCGCACCCCGGCAAGCCCGGCAAGCGCGGAGACTCTCATGGCGCTCTTGGATTGCTCTTGTTCAGCTCAGGTGCGAGAACGCTCTTGGGATAGCGCGATTCGAACTCGCGGGCGGCCTGCTTCGCTTTCTTGGAAAGACCAGCCCCTTTCAGCGCCCGAACCCGCAAGGCTTCTCGCTCCTCGCCCAGTTGCGTGTCCGGAAACGAGCGAGTGTGGCGCTCGATGATGTTCAACGCTGTATCGAAATGACCAAGGACGACGGCTCGGCGAGCCTTGTCGAGCATCACGAGCTCTTCGGAAGAAGCGGCGGCTTTCTGGGGGACGGTCGCGCGGCTTCGAAGCGGAGCGGGCTTGGGCGGCGCGGCCTTTTCGGTGGGTTGCTGGCTCTCATCCCTAACGGGCGACGGCTGCTCCTGTTGGTCCTGGTCGGCTGGAGGCAGGGCAGACACGGGCGCTCGTTCTGGGGAACGCGGAGCCGGGGTCGGGGGCGGGGTGACGTCGGAGGCGCCATTGCGGGTGGGTGTCGGTTGCCCAACGTACCAGGCCGCCACTGCTGACGTGGCGCACAGCGCAGCAATCGCAAGCCACCGTACACGTTTCCACATGCTGACCAGCCCGGCTCGCGCGTGGGGCAAGCTCTGTGCGTGCCAGAGCGCGGCTCGCGCGCGGAGCAGGGCACGCCGTCGCACCAGCTCCGGCTGTGGTGGGATCTCGCGTTCGGCCGACAACAGGGCTCGTGCTTTCTGCGACAATGGAGGAAGCGAACCGGGATTCATGGTGAACCTTTCTGAATCATCGTCACGGCGTGCTCGAACTCTTTACGCGCTTTGCGCAACCGGGAGTACGCGGTGAAGAGCGGAATCCGCAAAGTATCTGCAACGACGCGCATGGGAATCTCATCCAGGTCATGCATGACGAGCACCGCTCGTCGTGGCAGCGCGATGTACTCTAGGGCGCGTAAGACGAGCGCTCGCTTTTCAGCGGCGGACAGCATTTCGTCGGCATTGGCCCGGGTGTCCGCGATGTCGGGGACTTCGCCCGGGACCTCACGCGACTGCCGGCGGCGGTGGCGGGCCGCCACTCGAAACGCAATTCCGAAAAGGTACGCACGAAGCGGCCGAGTCGTGTCGTAGTCTTGCCACTTGCGGCTGAGGACCAGGAAAACCTCGTGCGCCAGATCTTCTATGTCGGCTTTTGGCACACCCAGCCGCTGTAAGGTGCGACACAGGTAATCGAACTCTAGGCAGAACGCTTCCAGCGCGTCGTCGGGCATGCGGGACTCACGCCGTCGGTCAGCAGCTGGGTCTGGCGTCTTGGTATCCGGGGCGGCTCGCACGAACACATTGGATCTTGTCGCCAGGACGCCTGGTTTGTCACAAGAAGAATGCAACCAGGTCGAATCCCATCAAAAACACGAAATAAGGTGCGGTAAAAGTCTCGGTACCATTCAGCTCGACCTTCCAGGGCGAGAGTGTGCACCCCACCTCGGCGTGCGTTTTTCCTTCGAAAGTCTCGCCGAGGGCCTGTGCCAACCCCAGCCTAAGCCCAAGCTCCGAAAACATCGTCCTGGGTGTCCGTGGTTCGTCGACACCGAAACCCCGGACTTGGACCTGTCCGAACCTGAAGACCGAGCACGCTTCGACGCCCTGAAAGCGCAGGCAGGGGGCAACAGAGGCTGCCAACACCAACGTCTCGAAACCGCGACCATTATCGCGTATCGCGCGATCGACGAGGCTCATCTCGAACCCGAGCTGCGCTGACAGGCTTTGGTTTCGGGCCGCCAGAAAAGCATTGGCCCCGGGGACCAAGCCTGGGGTCCACCCGAAAGCGACGAACGGCCCTGCGCCTGCACCCAGCTCGAGAGGGCGAATCGTGGCCGTGGAGCTCGGGGGCGGCGGTGAGGGCGGCGGTGTCTCCGGTTCTGCCCTGGACTCTACCCTGGGCGCTTCGCTCGCGGGAGTATCGACACGGCGCGCGCTGAGCAACTGAAGTTGAACGGTCACCGCGAAGGCCATGTTCTTGGCGAGCTTCGCGCAGTCCTCTCCGCCTGCTGCAAAGCGCCGCTCGCCTTCGAGAACACCTGCGGCGTCGCGCCACTGCAAAAGGCCCCCAAGCGAGCCATCGGTCGAGGCGATCTCGACGGAAACCGTAGTAGTTCCCCCGACAACGAATGGGTCATACTCGAGCAGACCTACCACTGCCGAGCGAAAGTCGAGTTCCCCAGGGCAGCCGACGCCAGCCGGAGCCTGGTATTCGAGGTTTACGCGAAGTGGTTCCTGGGCAAAGACGCTCGTCGAGCTCCAGAGAATTGCTGCTGACATTGCAGCAGAGAATTGCCGTTCAATGCGCACTGCCACGTCCGGCATGGATAACAGGGGCCGGGGCTGGCCTCCAGCACAAGCTCAAGCAGGCTATTCTCCAACGATCCAAGCCATAGCGCAGCAAGAACCAATGGAATCACTCCACCGGGTAACCCCGCCAGAGCCATTCGAGTGCCGGGTAGAGCGTGTGATCCATGACGCTACCATCGCAATGGCCCGAGGCCAGGGCGTAGTCGAAGTGCGTGTGGTAGCCCTTGCGACTGAGCGCCGCGAACATGCGTTCGTTCGCCAGCACCCAATTGTGCAACCCTTCTTCGCTTGCATCCCAGCCGAGATCGCGTTCCCCAACGTGCAAGTAGACCCTGAGGGGCTTTTGCGGGACGTCATCGATGAGATGTTCGTGATACTCCCAGGCACCGTTCGGATAGCTGGGCACCTGAGGGTCCTGCTGGTCGACGAATGTCCCCGAGTAGCTGAGGATGCGACGGTACAGGTCATTGCCGAACCAGGCCATGGTGAAGGCGGCCGCTGCTCCCGAACTGCAACCCATCGCTGCACGCCCTTCGGGATCTCCGGTGAGTTCCAGATTGGGATAGTCAGCGGCTATGTTCGGATCTGCCAAGACGGTGGGGAGGACTTCCGTTTCGATGAAACGGACATAAGTGTCGGATAGCGTGTCGTACTCGAGGCCTCGTTGGCTGCCCACGCCGTCGCCGCCGCCGTGGTTCACCAGGATGGCGATCAGGGCCGGCACCTTGCCGTCGCTGATCAGGTTGTCGAGTGCCCGACGCAGTCGGCCGGTGTGCGAAGGGCCATCTTGCACCACCATGAAGGGCGCCGCCACGCCGTCCTGATACTGAGCCGGAATGTAGACTTGGACCTCGCGTGTGTAGGGTCCATTGAGCCCGGGATAGATCGTGCTGTCGCTGGACGCCATGGTGAGTTCATAGACTTCGCCGTGCGGCACGTTTCTCATGTCGAGATTCACCGACTGGTAGGGAGGCGCAAGCTCGAAGCGACCATCGCCCTCGCTGCCAGGATCGCTCACACCCGTGCTGCCACTTCCCCCAATGCCCCCGACTCCTGAACCCCCGGCTCCTCCCACAGCGTTGGCGCCGGTGGAGCTAGCAGTCCCCGCGCCGCCGAGACCCCCCAAGCTAGACGCGCCAGAGGTGTTTCCTGAAGTGCTCGTATCGGTGCCAGCTAGCCCTCCCGCCCCCATGACTACGCTGCTCTGGCTCATCGTGCTCGATGCTGTGCTGTCGGCCGCGGAGCTGGCACTCAGTGTGCCACCACCGGCTCCGGAAATTCCGGGGCCGGTGCTGCTTTCCATCACGTCTCCGGCTCCGACGCTCTGGACGCCACCGGACGAGCTCGTGCATGCCGCGAGAGCAAGCACGCTCGGAAACAGCGCCGCCAGCGATCCAGCGTTCAAGGCCGCCTAAACCAGCCCGGCTAGGGTGCCGGGGAAATCGGGTTCGCCAAAGCCCGTAGCAGCGATGCCAAACAGATTGAGGAACGAAGTGTACAGCTGATTGTGGGGATTGCCCTGATATCGAAGAAACCGCCCGGTCTGCAGCTGTCCGCCGGCGCCGCCCGCCAACAGGTAAGGCAACCCACGGCGACTGTGAATTTCCCCCTGCGACAGCTCGTTGGGCCAGAAGAGCAACAGGTTGTCGAGCAGCGTGCCGTCCCCCTCGGGGATTTTCTTGAGCTCCGAGAGCAGGTACGCGAACTGCTCGGCATACCAGGTGTTGATGCGGGTCAGGTCCGCCGAGAACGAGTTCAGATCGTGGGACATCAGATGATGTTCTCCGCTGATGCCCAGTTGCTCGTGCACGATGGTGCTCTCTGCCGTGGACCACTGTAACGAAACGACGCGAGTCAGGTCGCACGCAAGCGCCAAGACCATCAAGTCCATCTGGGCCTTGCCGATTTCGGGAAAGCTGGCGAGGCACTTGTTGGGCCGCCCGTCGCGCACGCAGTCGAAGAGCTCGGTCGACACGTCTGGCGGGCTGCTCGGAACCTGACAACCACTCGTATCGCCGAGATCCAGCTGGCGTTCCAGGTCCCGAATGGCCGCGGCATGGCGCTCCAGCTTCTGCTTGTCGTCGTAGCCAAGGGTCGCGTTGACAGCTTCGAATTCCGTGAGCACCGCGTCCAATACGGAGCGACGCTGCCGATGCAGCCGCTGGATCTCGTCCTCCGAAGATTCCCCTTCTCCGAAGAGCCGCGTGAAAACCTGCTGGGGGTCATCCATCGGTGTCCGTGGATCTCCCGGTCCGCCGTAGCTCATACGAATCACCATCGGCTCCAGGTCCGTGATCGTCGAGGCAACGCCGAGCTCGAGCGAACGCAGCTTCGTATCACCGCCGATCGAGGCAGCGAGCGCCTGATCGATGGACGGACCACCCGCTGTTCCGTCGACGATGTGACCGGCACGGCCGACCTGGCTGCCCCGCATCCGCATGGCGGTCAGCATGTGCGCCATTGCCAGGTCGTGCTCGTTGGCTGTTTGCATGTACGACGTTTCGGCGTTCAGACCATGCAAGACCACGAGATCGTTTCGATGCGGTTCGAGAGGGGCGAGCGACGGACCCAGCACGAAGTCGGTCTCCGTACCCGAGGGGAGCCAGTCACGCTCGATCACGCCATTGGCGCTGAAGAAAACGGCGAAGCGCTGGGGAACCTGCGCTGGGGCGCCACGAGCCGGACGCGGCAGCATGGCTTCCAGAAATGGCAGCCCGATAGCGACTCCCGCGGCACCGCGGAGGAGCGTGCGACGATGCAAGCGACGGCTCATTGGCCCTCCTGTTCAAAAGCGCTGGTGTTGGGATCGGGGACTAGTTGGTAGCGAAATGCTCTCGATTGGGTCACCTCGACCAAGAGCTCCTGGATGTTGAAGCTCGAGCTGGCAAAACGATCGCCGAGTGCCTGAAGGCCTGCTGCGTCGCCTTCGGCGATCGAGCGGCCCAAGGCAAAACGGAACCAGGTTTCAGCCAGGCAATCCATGACCTGTCGGCTCTGAGCGAGCTTGTTCACCAATTCGAGAGCTCCATCGAATGTGCCGGCTACGTCCGAGCCCTCGATCTCTCCCGTGGCAACCACGGGCAAACCACTGTCCAGGTCGCGCCACTGGCCGAGCGCATCGTAATGTTCGAAGCCGAGACCGATGGGATCCATGAGCGCGTGGCAGCTAGCGCAGACAGGGTCCGCCTGGTGTTGAGCAAAGCGCTCTCGCGTCGTCGAGCCGGGTGTGATGGGCGGTGGGGTAATGTTCGCGTTGGGCGGGGGCGGCGGTACGGTTTCGCAAAGCAAGCGCTCTCGGACGAACTTCCCGCGGTGCACGGGATCGGTCTGATCGGCCTTGGCAAGGCTTGCCAGAAGCCCCGCATGGGTCAGCAAGCCTGCCCGACGGGACGGATCGAGGTCGACCCGCGTGAAGCCCGGGTCTGCTGGCGGCGCGACACCGTAGATCGGCGCCAACTCGGGGCTGATGAAAGAGTAGGGTGCAGTCAGCAAGTCCACAGCGCTGCCCTGCTGATCCAGGATCACCGACTGCGCGAAGAGCTCGACTTGCTGGCGCAACAAGGGACCAAGGGTCAAATCGTAGTCCGGGAACAGTGTCGGGTCTTTCTGCATCCGGTCCACGTTGCGCAGGTAGAGCCATTCCGTGAAAAAGAGACCGATTCGTTCCCGTGCGCGCCCAAGTGTGAGCAGTCTGCGCGCCTCGGCAGCCACCTGCTCGGGCGTGCTCAGCTCACCTGCTTTCGCCGCAGCCATGAGACCGCTGTCGGGTGTCGAGCCTAACAAGAAGTACGAAAGCCGCGTTGCGAGCTGCCACGCATCGAGCGGTACGACGCTGCCGGGGGCGGCTCCGGGCGGAGCCGGCTCGAGCATGTAGATGAACTGGGGCGATTGCAGCACGACCTGCAGCACCAGCTGAATGGCAACGTCGAGCTCGAACTCTTCCCGCGCGGTCGTGAACACGCCAAGCAATCTCGTGCGTTCTGCGTCACTGAGCGGTCGCCTCCAGGCGCGCTCACCGAAGTCAGCGATGAACGCTTCGACGCACGCTTGCTCGCCGGCGCTCATCGGATCACAGCCGAGCAAGGCCACGAGGTCTACGGTTGCAGCCCGGCTCAATTGTTCCGAGGCGCTCATGTACTGCTCGACGAGCGCCGGGCTGACGGTCAACGCGGCAGCGTTGTTGGTGAAGCCGTTTTGCGCAATATCGGCGCTGAAGTCGTCCGCGGGAGCGCTGCGGTCTCCCAGCAGATCGGCAACGGTATTGTTGTACTCGACGTGAGTCAGCCGACGAACTCGTGCTGCCGTGGGCTCATCGGGCAGATTCACGGTGCCGGCGCTGCCCGTGGTGGCCGTATTCTCTCCGCCTCCGCTGGCACCGCCGCCCACGCCCATCGCCCCGGTCGTGACCATCCCGCCCGTTGGGCCGGCTTGCGCACCCGAGCTAGTCATGGGGTCGGCAACGGGACCGCCTGCGTACGAGCCGGGGGGAGCAGCCGTTCCGGTGCAGCCTACGGAGCCCACGATTGCTATGGCTACGACGGCAACGCCGACCACACCCGCGAATGCCGACGATCTCGCGTTGGGCAACCTCATGCTGATAGTTGCCGCGTCGCGGCTCATCTTGTTACGCAATTCGCGCGTTCGGCCGCGGCCGAGTCGCCGGAGCCGAAAAGTGCGGCCCCGGAGCCTCCAACGCGCTAGGGGCTGGGTGTGCGTGGTCGCACGCTTTGCGGCATGGCTTCTTCGAGCAGATCGACCTGACTTTCACGCGTGGGCGGGCTTGCGGGCCTCGGCCCGAGCGCTAGGCCCACCGGTCGCAGATCTCGCCGAATAGGAAACCCCCGAGGACGACCGGTGCCAGAATCGGTGCAGCCAGTTTGATCCCAGCGCAGACCACCACCAAGGCTGCCAGCGACAGCAGCACGAAGCTCCCGCGGTGAGATTGGCTCAAGTTTTCCTGGCGCACGGCCATTTTTTACCACGGCGCCAACGCGGAAGGACGGGAGAAGCGTCACAGCTTCGTGGACAGCACCTGAGCTACGAATCCGATGAGCACGGGCGCGACCAGGCTGGCAACACATCTCACTAGTGCGAAACGCCAACCGAGGATGGGGATCTCGAACGCCACGACACGGTGCATCCCGAGCAGCGCCCAAGCGCTGAGGTAAGCGGTCACGGCGCCCACGCTAGCGCCGCCCTTGAGCAAAACCGCCAGCAGGGGAAACGCGATGAACGGCCCTCCCGGGGTCAGCGCGCCGGCTGCGGTTCCCACCAGCAGTCCTCGAATCCCCGCGTCACGCCCAAGCCACTGCGCGACACTGTCCGTGGATACCAGCACACTCATCATTCCAGCCAAGACGAAGGCGGGGAGCAAGACGGGGCCGACCTGTACCAAGAGCTTGGCGCTTTCGGAAAAGCCCTGCCGCGCGACTCCGGCTTTGAGGGCAAAGGCGACGGCAATCAGAGCGAGTGCTGACATCACTAGTAACATCGGCGAGGCCTTCTTTCGAGTGGGGGGTGGCTGAGAGCTCATCGGGCGTGACATGGCACATTCGGGGCCCGAGCGCCTGTCGTAGGCGCTCGGGTGAGGCAAAGAACCACTGTCGAGGCCAAACGGTAACGCGCGAGTGCTGCGGCCAGCACGGTGGCGGGCGGTTGGAGCCGCAGCTCGCCGCATGGCGCTGGCATCGTCCATGCATGGCCACGCGCGGAGGATTTGGAACATGAAGCACGAAACCTTCAACCAAACTTCTCGAACCACGACATTCACCCTGCTGAGGGTCGGAGTTGGACTCATCTTCGTCGCCCACGGCTGGGTCAAGCTTTCGGATACTGCCGCCGCTGCAGAAGGCTTTGCCAGCGCCGGCGTGCCCTGGCCCGAGGTCATGATCTACCTGACGATTGCTGGTGAATTCTTCGGAGGGTTGGGCTTGCTCATCGGCCTACTCACGAAGGTTGCCGCGCTCGGTCCGTTGTTCACGATGGTAGGCGCGATTCTCTTCGTACACCTGGGCCACGGGCTGTTTGCTCAGGATGGCGGTTGGGAGTATCCGCTGACGCTGCTTTTGGTCTCATTACTTTACGTGGTGCATGGTGCGGGTCCGGTGAGCGTCGATGCCCTGTTGGCAAGCCGCCGTGAGCGCCGTCACACGAGCAAGTCACTCGGCCATCGGCCGCCCGAAGGCACGCCAAGGCAGCACCCGGCCTGAGCCCACTCGGCGGCGCGCGGTGTCCCGTCGGGCAGCGCCGGAGGACGGTCGTTCAGTCCGTCGGTGCGCCGCGCGCCAGCCAGGCTCGTAGCTCTTCGGTAGGCAGCCCGAAGCGCTCGAGTCCTGGGATCATCAGGTCGGCAATGGCGCCCCTGAGCGCTCGCTCTACGGCGTACGCCGGAGGAGCGCCGTGACGGTGTACCGTCGGGTCCGTGGAATAGGGCCTGGGGGTGTCCCGCCACATCTTCAGGTTCGCGCGCACCATCGGCAGGAGCCAGGGCGCGACAGCGCGGCGGCGGACGTCGTCGAGTGAGCTCAAGTGCGCCCAGCCGATGCGCGCATGCTCGATCTCATCGGAAAGCAGCTCCTGCACGGCCGCCCGCGCGAGCGGGGCTTTCGCGAACTCCAGGCTGGCTTCGAGAAACGCGCTCGCAAAAGTTTCGTTCATCGCGCAGTGGCCGAGCACGTGCAGCGTATGCAAGAGCTCGCCCTCGGCTCCCCGGTGCTCGGGGACGATCAGCGTCAAACGCGGCGGCGCATCGAGCTCACGCCCGGCAAAGCGCGACGCCACCTGGCGCGATAGCTCTTCGTGCCTGTACTCGTCGTCCACGGCACGAGCGGCGAGCGCCACCAGCTCGGGCGGTGCGTCGAGCTCGGCCAGCGCGGCATGAATCACCTCGAATGCATCGGCAACGCGCCGCTCACTCGCCGCACGCCCGAGCCACACCTTCGCGAGCTCGGCGCGCTGAGCATCCGCGAGCTCTTCGAGCTCCTCGTCCGCCTCGGGTAACGCGCGCCCAGTGAGTCGCCCGCCCCAGCGCCCGGCACTGCCGTAGGTCGTCATTTGGTGGGAGGCCACCCACACACCGGCGCGCCGATGGCACCGGATGTTGCGGTCGCGCCGGTGGCTCCCGTCGCGCCTGTGCCGCCGGATGTTGCGGTCGCGCCGGTGGCTCCCGTCGCGCCGGTGGCTCCCGTCGCGCCAGGGACGCAACCCGAAGCGCCCGTCGTTGCGGTGCTACCCGTTGTTCCAGTGCTACCCGTTGTTCCAGTGCTACCCGTCGTTGCGGTGCTGCCCGTGGCGCCCGTGGTGCCTGTCGCGCCCGTGGTGCCCGTTGCGCCTGTCGCGCCCGTGGTGCCCGTTGCGCCTGTCGCGCCCGTGGTGCCCGTTGCGCCTGTCGCGCCCGTGGTGCCCGTTGTGGTGCTCGCGCTCGTCGCCTGGCTATCGGCGCCATCGGCGGAGTCGTCGTTGCTGCTGGCACAAGCCAGAGTGCCCATCGCCGTGCCACACAACACGATGGTGTGAAATAGCCTGGTCCTGCGTTCGCTCATAAGGGCTCCCGTCCCAGAAGTGCCGTCCCTGAAGCAAATCAGCATAACCAGACGGCCCCCGTTTCGCAACCAGCGATAGGCTCAGGTGAACAACCAACCCTCCGCGGCCATGATTTCCGCTACATCCGCTTCGGGACGATTTCTGCTACATCGCCTCCTCGACCAGATGTCGACGACAGCCGGCATCGCGACTATTACCCGCCATCGGCAGAACCATGCACACATCTCCGATCACTATCGCTCGCGCCCTCCACGCTGCGCTCGAAGCTGGAACCCACGGGGAAGGCCTGCGTCCGCTGTTCACCGACGACGCCGTGACCGTCGAGCACCCCAACCTAATCAAGCCGCGCGGTGCCATCACCGAGCTGAACGCCATGCTCGAGGCGTCCACGGCCGGTGCGGGCCTGCTCTCGATGCAGAAGTATGAGGTCCACTCCGCCATCGAGCAGGGTCCCCTCGCGATCTTTCGGCTCACTTGGACCGGCGAAGTCGCTCGCGATATCGGGCCTTTCCGCAAAGGACAGCTGCTCACGGCCCACATCGCGCAGTTCATCGAGACGCGCGACGGGCGGGTGGCGCGGATCGAGACCTTCGACTGCTACGAGCCGTTCACCCATTCGTAGCGACGTCGACGATCGATGCGTCGCGCAGCGCCGGCGATCTGGGTAGCGCCTGCACCGTAGTATTGTGCCAGGGGTGCAAGGCGGGAGGGCGCCAGCCCGAGATGGGGCGAATGTTGAGCCAAAAGGTTTGAGGTGAATCGACCCTATTGAACGGACGAGGAGCCCGTTTGATGCCGTGCGACCGATTTCGACAGCTTTTGAGCGCAACTGTCGCGACCGTTGCGGCGGTCATGGGGTGCGGCGGGCCTACGGACGCCGGGCAGGGCGAAGGCGGAGGCACAGCCGGCACGGGGATAAGCCCGGGGGCTTCCGCAACGGATGCAGCAGGTGAGGACCCAACTAGCGCGGGTGGCATCTCAACGACAGACGCTGCTTCGACGAGCACAGGTTCAACGAGTTCGAACACAACCGCCGGGGAACCGGCAGGGACAACGACCACGACCGCGACAACGAGTAGCGGTGGAGCGAGCTCTACCACCGGAGCGGGTGGCACGACGGGCACTACGGATGGCGCCGTGACCGGCAGCGGTGGGGCTGCCAACGACACGACCGGGTCCACGAGCAGCACGAGCGGTGGGACGCCGTCGGGCGCGCCGTTCGCTTTTCCTGGAGCCGAAGGCTTCGGGCGCGAGACCTCCGGCGGGCGCCACGGCGACGTGTACCACGTGACCAACCTGAACGATTCGGGCGCCGGCTCGTTCCGCGATGCGGTGAGCCAGCCCAACCGCATCGTCGTGTTCGACGTCGGGGGGATCATCCCCATCGAAACCCGAATCGTCGTGCACAGCAACATCACCGTCGCCGGACAGACGGCTCCGGGCGGCGGCATCACCATCTACGGCAATGGAATCGCGCTCAACGGAGACTCCGGAGGTGGCAACGTCATCATGCGCTACCTGCGCATCAGAATGGGCAAAAATGGTGACAGCGAAAAAGATGCCGTGTCGATCTCTTCAGGCGAAAACTACATGTTCGACCACATGTCCATTTCGTGGGGTAGGGATGGGACCCTCGACGTCAACGGAACTCCCCTCGACAAGCTTTCGTTTCAGGAATGCATCATTGCCCAGGGCATCAACAACAACAATCATTCGACGGGCGGGTTGATGCAACCTTCGGGAGTCGATGGCCGTTGGTCCATGATCAGGTCGCTGTATATCGACAACAAAACGCGAAACCCCAAGGCGCGCGGCAGGCACGAATTCATCAACAGCGTGCTCTACAACTGGGCCGAGCACGGCTACATCATGGGCGATACGACCAACGGAACGTCGGAGAGCAACCTGATCGGCAACTATTTCATCTACGGCCCTTCGAGTAACTCGAACACTCACATTACCGGTACTACCGAGTATTTTCATGTCTACCCCGAAGACAATTGGGTCGACAGCAACAAAAACGGCGTGCTCGACGGAAGCCTGCTCACCGATTTCAAAACCGCGACCGTCGAAAGCAGCCCTTACGATTACCCGGGGGTCAATCGCGTGCTTCCCGCAGCGGAGGCGGTCAGCCACATCATCGACCACGCGGGTGCATCGCTGGTTAGAGACGCCGTGGACGAAATGCTCATCGAGCAGCTGCGCTCCTATGGTACCCAGGGCTCCATCATCGACACGGAAGACGACAACGGCATCGCCGGCAACGTGGGCAGCGTCGCGGCCGGCGTGACCCCCACCGACACCGACCGAGATGGCATGCCGGACGACTGGGAGCTCGAGCGAGGCCTCGACCCCTCCACGCCCGACGACAAAGGCGACGAGGACAGCGACGGCTACACCAACATCGAAGAGTACCTGAGCTGTATCGTGGGTGAGGGCGACTGCCAGGCGTGATAGCCTCGCGCCTGTGGCCGATGCTTCGCAGCCCCAAAGCTCACTGACATTGCTGGTGACTTTGGAGGTGCGCCCGGATGCTCTCGCAGAGTTCCGCGCGTACGAAATGCGCGCCGCAACCATCATGGCAAAACACGGCGGCCGTATCGTTCAGACACTGGTGTTCGATCCGAGCGACAGCGAGCCACTCGTGACCGAAGTGCACCTCGTGACCTTCCCGAATGCCGACGCTTTCGCCAGCTATCGAAACGATGCGGAGCTGCGCGCCCTCCAGCCCGTGCGTGAACGAGTCATCGCTCGGACATCCATACGGGTCGGGCGGACGGGCCCCAGCTACGAGCCCGACGCTACGGGGTGAGTTCAATTCTGCAAGCATGCGGACTACGGGCAGCGCGGCAGTCTTGTCTCGCCGAAACATTGCGGAAGCGTGCTTCGAGTGAGCACGAGGCGATGAACCGTGAGGCACAGTCCCAGCCGATGGGATGGACCGTGAATGAGTGCGCTTCGAACGAGCAGGTGGCCGCTTCGAGCGCCTGCCGCTTTACGGTGTGCCGTTCGCAGTCAAAGACAACATCGATGTTGTAGGATTTCCAACCACGGCGGCGTGCCCCAAGTACGCGAGGCCGCCCGACGCGAGCGCGCCAGTCGTCGAGGCTGATGCACGCGGGCGCGATGATGATGATGATCGGAAAGACGAACCTGGACTAATTCGCCACCGGCCTGGTGGGGACGCGGTCTCCCTACGGCATCGTCCCCAACGTGTTCGACCCGCGTTACATTGCTGGAGGTTCGAGCTCCGGTTCTGCCGCCCTCGTGAGTCGCGGCGTCGTGCCGTTCGCTCTTGGGACCGATACGGCAGGTTCGGGTCGAGTGCCGGCCGCCTTCGGTAACATCCAACATCAGGCTCACGGACGCGGCAGGGGCCGCTGTTAACCCAAGTCCTGGGTCAACCTGTTCAATTACGGGTTTGAGCAACCCCTGGGCTCACGAGAGGAGTCCCCTCTCGAAGACCCCGAGATCGCTCCGGGCGAGCCACACCTGGAGGCCAGCGCGCTAAACGGGTCCTCGATCATTCGAGATCACTTGGCGAGATAGTGCTTTCTCCTAGGCGCCCACGGGTTGAGGGTGCCTGTGCTGGCTGGCACTGGTCTCGAAGGCGTGAGCAACCTTCCCCCAGTGTACAGCATCGACCATCCAAGGCTTTCCGGGCGGCCAAAGGCCTGGCACGCCATGGTGCGCTGCTGTTGCAAGCCGACGAAGTGCCGTTTGACGAAGGGCGAATCGAAGAGATCCTGGGTAAGGACACGAAGCCCGGTGAACAAGGCCGCTCCGGCGGTGTCGTCTTCCTTGACGCGCTGCCTCTCTGCTGGCCCAGGCTCGACATCGACATTATCACGCGACATCACGATGCCGAGAAGCTTTCGGAGCAGGCTGTGCCGCTCGACGCGGACGAGCCGAACCCCTTGCACTTCTTGACCGTCGCTCCCAACGAGACGTTCGTCTTTCGGTTGCTGCCGACGCGCGCGGCAACGCAGGGGGCGCTCGATCTGGCATGGAGTTGGCTCGCTGCGGCGCTCGATGTCCTCGGCGCAGGGGCCAAGACCGCAGTCGGCTATGGGCAAATGGTAAAGTGAAAACAGGTGCCTGTCCGCATCCGTTGCCACCCAGTTCCCCGCCGGTCGCCGCGCGAGTCGCGTGCACGAGGGGCCTCCTTCGGCTACGCTGACGTCCCGGTGGCAGAAGCAGCACGGACTCAGCAATCCGAGCACGAACGGCTCTTCGTTTCGTTCTGGAACCTCTGCCTCGAGAACATTCCGGAAGGCACGTTCGTTCATCGCCGCCTGACGCCCGACGAGGCCCGCCGCCTCATCGACGACGCACGCCGTGCGGGCACCTTGAGCGGCGTGAGCGAGGAGGATCTCTTCGCGCCCTACAAGAAGAGCAAAAAGAGCGACCACGGCAGGCTCTGCCGCGTTCTCGGCGAGCACCACAGGATCACGTTGTCGCTACGGGACTTCGTGATCCGCGCCGAGGAGGAAGGCGAGCGGTACCACAGCATTCATCCGCTCCAGTTCGCGGAGGTCGATGACGCGAGCCGGCTGCTCGTGGTGAGCTGCCACTACACTCTTCCGGAACAACGAAAGAAGGGCGCGCTCGATTTCGACATCGACCCCGGGTCGGTCACGTTTCACTTGTTCGAGGCGATCGCCTCGCCTGATCGTCCGTAACGGGTCGGGACCGCCCGCCGCTTTACGGATCCTTCGCTGAGAGCGCCCGCTCGAGCCAGGCCGGGCTTGTACCATGGCGAACAACTTGCCCGTCCCGTGCCGTAGCAATGAGCCGCGGCGGGAGCCATGGCGCGGTCGAGTCGTACACGCGCACGCGCTCGAAGACGCCGAGCGCCTTGCCGAGGTTCATGATGCTCGCCTCGTGAATGGCTCTGATATCGCGCTCCGACGCGCCGTGGCCGCCGGCCTGGGCGCGCTGGATGACGCGCGTGATGTTCTCGGCGATCGAGTCTGTCGCGACGAAACGAAGCTGCGTCACGAAACCGTGCTTGCGCGCGAGCACGGCCTGGTCGATGGCGGCCGTGGTCCTGAGTGTCGTCTCCACCGCGAAGGATTGGCGATGCTCCATGTGCTCTCGCACGAAAAGCTCACATTCCTTCGCGACTGCGCGACGTACCTCGCGCGAAATCGCGCGGTAACTTCCCTGGATCTGTGCGCATCGATCATCGATGTTGAACGCATCGACGTGGAACGCTGTCACAGGAAAGTAGGTCGTCTTGCCGCTACCGGGCGGACCGGCGACGACGATCATGCGCGGGCGCGCCATGCGGCGTCAGCCAGTCTCGAGTGTCGTGTCCGAGTTCGGCAGCATGTCCGAAGGCAACTCGGTCGACACGAGCTTTCCGTCGGCATCGATGATCCCCAGGCGCTGGAGGCGAGCACGCGCGGCGGTGATCCGGCGAGCGGCGAGCTCCATCGTGCGTCGCTCCCATTCCTCCTCGTCCTCATCGCGGTCGAGATCGAGATCGTCGACGGGTGCGCTGGGTATCGGGAAGGGGTCTGCCGCGCGTAGAACCATGTCCCTCAGCATGCCCGATACGGCAGTGCTGGGCCAGAACCTGAACCGAAGCGAGTCGTAGGTTCAAAGCAGGGCCAAGAAAAAAGGCCCTGAATTTCAGGGCCTTCCGGGTTGCGCGGGCTGGATTTGAACCAACGACCTTCGGGTTATGAGCCCGACGAGCTACCAGACTGCTCCACCGCGCGGCAATTCTGCTCTTGCTGGATGAACCAGTGAGCGAGGGGCGTAACATAGTCTTGGACGCTGGGGTGTCAAGGGAATGTTGGGGGCGGTGGCATTGCGGGACTGCTCGGTGTTTATTGGAGATTCTTGGCGTTTGCGTTTGAAGGGCGTTTGGGTTTGACAGGGCCGAGGTGGGTGGGTACAAGTTGACGTAACGTAACCCTGACGTATACGTAAGGGTTAGAGGTTACACGCTTCCGTGCCGAAACGCAGTCTACCCATCATCCAAGTCGACCGCGCCCTGATGAACCGGGCGAGCGTCGGACGTTCCGCCGAGAGGACCAGCGGTGAGAAGCTGCCGCCGGTGCGCACGCTCGGTGAGCAAACGTTGATGCAGGTGGGCGAGCTGGCGAAGGCAACGGGCAAGACGGTGCGTGCCATTCATTTGTATGAAGAGCTCGGCCTGTTGAAGCCAGCGAACCGTTCCAAGGGGCGCTACCGGTTGTTTTCGAGTGAGTCGGAGCTGCGGGTGCGTTGGATTGGCAAGCTCCAGAATCTAGGCCTCTCGCTCACGGAAATTCAGTCCCTGGTGCGTGACCAAGAGGGGTCGGATTCGGCGATGTTTGCCGCCGCCAAGCTACGCGAAATCTACCTGAAGAAGCTGAAAGAAACGCGCAACAAGCTCGCGGAGCTCAGGGCCTTGGAGGCTGAGCTCGAGGCGAGCTTGGATTATTTGTCAGCCTGTGATTCGGCCTGTGCCGTCGAGCTCCCGGTGCACTCGTGCCCAAGTTGCGAGCTGACCACCGAAGAAGCACCCGAGCTCGTAGCCGGTGTGCACGTGAACTGAGGAAACCAACGAATGCCGACCGATCTTTCGATACCCATCTACATGGACAATCACGCGACGACTCGGGTCGATCCGAGGGTGCTCGCGGCCATGTTGCCTTACTTCACGGAGACCTACGGCAACGCCGCTAGTCGGACACACCACTTCGGGTGGGAAGCCGAGGCCGCCGTATCCGATGCCCGTGAGGCTATTGCCGATCTGATCGGGGCCGAATCGGAGAAAGAAATCGTCTTCACCTCGGGAGCGACCGAGAGCGACAATCTCGCGATCAAGGGGGTTGCGGAGTACTACAAGAGCCGCGGCAACCACATCGTGACGACCTTGATCGAGCACAAGGCGGTGCTCGACTCATGCAAGCGCCTGGAGAAAGAAGGCTTTCAGGTCACCTACGTCGGTGTGGGTAAAAATGGTGTGGTCGATCCCGCGGAGATCGAGGCGGCGATCACCGACAAGACCATTTTGGTGAGCGTCATGCTCGCCAACAACGAAGTGGGGACGATTCAGCCGATCAAAGAGATTGGAGAAATCACGCGCGCCCGCAAGGTCGTGTTTCACTGCGACGCCGTGCAGGGCATCGGCAAGACCCCATTCGATGTTCGGGACATGAACGTCGATTTGGCGTCGATCACCGCGCACAAAATTTACGGGCCAAAGGGCGTGGGGGCGCTGTACGTGCGGCGCTCGAAGCCACGTATCCGCTTGGTGGCGCAAATGGACGGTGGCGGTCACGAGCGTGGCAATCGTTCCGGCACCCTGAACGTGCCTGGCATCGTCGGTTTCGCGAAGGCGTGCCAGCTGCTCAAGCAAGAAGGGGCCGAAGAAAATGCGCGCATTCTTGCGTTGCGTCAGTCGTTGTATCGCCAGATCACCGATGCCCTCGACGACGTGGTGCTCAATGGCGATGCCGAGCGCCGCTTGCCGGGTAACCTGAATATCTCCTTCGCCTTCGTGGAGGGCGAGGGATTGATGATGGCCATCAAGGACGTCGCTGTCTCCAGCGGCTCTGCCTGCACCAGCGCTAGCTTGGAGCCGAGTTATGTGCTCAGATCCATGGGCCTCGACGAAGATCTGGCCCATTCTTCGATTCGGTTCGGCCTCGGCCGCTTCAATACCCAGGCGGAAGTCGACTATGTTGCGAAGCTGGTGATCGACAAGGTCAATAGGCTGCGCGAAATGTCACCTCTCTACGAAATGCACAAAGAAGGCGTCGATCTCAAGTCTATCCAGTGGGCCGCGCACTGACGGTCCCCAACCCGAACCCGCGAAAGACATAGAACATGGCCTACAGCGACAAAGTCATCGAACACTACGAAAACCCCCGCAACGTAGGGACCCTAGACAAGGACGACCCCAACGTGGGCACCGGGCTGGTGGGGGCTCCCGCTTGTGGTGACGTGATGCGCCTGCAGATCAAGGTGAACGACGACGGCGTGATCGAGGACGCGAAGTTCAAGACCTTTGGTTGTGGGTCAGCCATCGCGTCTTCGTCGCTGGCGACGGAATGGATCAAGGGCAAGCGTGTCGACGAGGCGGCGACCATCAAGAATAGCCAAATCGCCGAGGAGCTCAGCCTGCCCC
>CBFGRJ010000072.1:0-24053 GCA_965651135.1 uncultured Myxococcales bacterium | reverse complement strand
GCGGGGCTGACGTGCAGCGAAGGCACGTGTGTCCAGGGTGCCTTCGGCCCGGGCACCTGCAGAATGGGCTGCGGCGCGGAAGGCGAAGAGTGTTGCGCCGGTGGCGGTATGGGTATGCTCGGAGGTGGCCAGTGCCAGAGCGGCTTGGATTGTGTCGGTGGGGAATGCGAAGGTGAGCCCTGTGGCGCGGTCGGTCAGGAGTGCTGCCCGGGCGGCGGCATGATCGGTGGACCCACCTGTGGCGGTGGTGCCGAGTGCGTCGACGGTGAGTGCGAGTTGCCTTGAGCTCGGCTGATTAGCCCGCTCGCGCTCGGGATCAGAGTGGCTTGACCAGACGGCAAGCCGCCTGACCCCGGCCGTAGTAGCGATCGTGCCGGTGACTGAGCACGAAGCCGCTCTTGAAAAAGAGCTCGAGTGCGGCAACGTTGCTATCGGCGGTGCACAGCTCGAGTCTGGTCGCGCCGCTTTGCCGCGCTAGGTGCTCGGCTCGAGAGAGCAGCAGTGCTCCCACGCCGGTGCCTCGTTCGCTGTACACGACGGCGATGGCCGACAAGTGGGCCAGGCGCTGGCCGGGGAGATCGACGATCGCGAAGCCGACGCGGCGTCCGCCTTTTTCGGCCACCAAACTGATGCCAGTCTTCACCATCGCCAGCGTGTTGGAAGCAGCGGCGTTGCTGAATTCACCGAACGCTTCGCGGGCTAGTCGACCGATGAAGTCGTGATCGGTGCTGTCACCCCGGCGAACGACAGCTCGGGGTGCGGCATGAACGCGCATAGCGCTGAAGCGTAGCACCAGGCGTCGCTCAGTAGAACAGCAGCCGATAGCGCTTGCCCTCCGTAGTGTGGAGCTGGATGCAGCCGTCGGGTGTCGCATGGAACGGGACTGCCTGCCCGTCGTCCGCCACGACCCTGGTACAGGTGGGAGTACTTCGCAGGGTAGCGATGCCTCCTGCCAAGGCAGCGAGCTCTGCGTCAACGAGCCTGCCGGCTTGCCAGCGAGCAGCAAGCTCGAATCCGCCCCTAGCCCTCAGGCCTCTGAAAAAACCATCGGGACAGCGTTCGAAGTCGACCGCGGGCAAGAGGGCGATCTCGCCGGTATGGGACTGAAGCAGCATCTCACAGATGGCTGCGGTAATCCCGAAGTTCCCATCCAGCTGCAATGGAGGGTGCGTGGTCAGCAAGTTGTGAAGCAGATTGTGCCGTATCAATCCGTCGATCATGCGATGGGCGTCGCCTTTGCCCAAGCGCGCCCAGAGCGCGCAGCGCCAAGGCCAAGTCCACGATCGTCGAGAGTCGCCGGTGTCACCCCGGGCGCGCAACGAGACCGCGGCTGCATCCGCCCATTTTGGGGTTTGCCTGGGATTGATCCGGCGTCCAGGGTAAACAGCTAGCAGATGGGAAGTGTGGCGGTGCCGATCGTTGGGGTCGTCGCGGTCGCTCATCCACTCCTGCAGCTGGCCCCAGCGACCGATTTGGGGTCCGAGCAAGCGGTCCTTCGCTGCCGCAACGCGCGGCACGATCGCATCCGTGACGTTCAGCATGGCAGAAGCCTCGAGCGTTCTATCGAACAATTCCCAGATCAGCTGTTGGTCGTACGCGACTCCGCTCTCGCGGGGGCCGTGCTCCGGCGACCAACCGTCTGGCGCGACGAGCTTGCCATCGGCGGTTGGCTCGAGCCGATGGAGCCAAAAGCAGCTGGCTTCCTTCAGGTGAGGCCAAGCTCTTTCTCGAAGAAACTCGCGGTCTCGCGTGAAGGCAGCATGCTCGAAGTAGTGTAGCGCGTACCAGGCGTTCGCCGTGGTGTTCCATTCCCAACCCTGGCCACCGAAAATGTTGTGACTCGTGCGATAGGTAAAGCCGGGGACATCGCCTCCGAACGCGCTGCGTGTAGCTTCCCGACACGCCGGCACCATGGCATCGAGCAGATCGAACAGCGGCAGGTGACACTCCGAGAGATTGGCGGGCTCGGCCAGCCAGTAGTTCATCTGTGTATTGATGTTCGTGTGGTAGTCCGAGTGCCAAGGTGGCGTGTGCTCTCGATTCCAAATCCCCTGCAGGTTCGCGGGAAGATCACCTGGGCGAGAGGAGGCGATGAGCAAATAGCGACCATATTGAAAGAGCAACGCGGTGAGCGCGGGATCTCGTCCGGGCCGATAGTTGTCGATACGCACGTTTAGGGGCTGGTTGCGTACCTGTGCAGGGCTCGCACCGAAGTCCACGTCTACCCTGGAGAAGAGCGCCTGGTAGTCCGCCAAATGTTGCTGGTAGAGCTGATCGAAGCCTAGCTCGAGCGCGAGCTCGAGCGAACGGGCAGGGTCGGGATGGAGGACCGGGCTCCGCCAACCACGGCTCGGCTCGAGCGCGTAGGTGGTGGCCGCTGCGACGAAAACGGTGACGGTACTGCAGTCACGAAAACCAATCGCGCCGGGTTTCTGTGCCGGGGCGCAGCCTTCAGTGAGCACGAGAGCGCGGGCTTCGTACTTCAAGCCGTTGGGGAGCGCTCCAGAAAATCGAAGCTCGGCAGCTCGTTGTTTGGCAGCGGCGAGGCTCGTGTGCTCTCCGTGCGCCCCTGACAGGCGTACTCTGCCCGTGAGACAGCCGGGGCCCTTAGCACTGACGCGAAAGGCAATCACTTGTGCTGGATGGCTGGCGAAGGCTTGCTGACGAACCTGAGTGCCGTCAATCGCCGAAAACGCCACCTCGTACAGCGCGGTGGCGAGGTCGAGTGTTCGTCGATAGTCGCGCACCCGTCCGAGCCCCACGAGCTCCACGCACACGGCGCCGAGCGGCTGGTAGTTGCCAAACTCTTCGTCGTCGTAGGTGCCGTTCGGATTTTCCCCACCCGTCCACAAAGAATCGACGTTGAGCTCGAGCCAAGTTGCCCCTGGGCTGCCGAGGCACATGACCCCAAGACGCCCGTTGCCTAGGGGCAGGGCTTGCTTTTCCCAATCGAGCGCGGGACCGCTGTAGCGCAGAATCCACTTGGATGGTGGGGACACTGCTGTCTAGACGCATGCGGTGTCCGCCCAGGGCTCAAAATGAATGAGCAGCTACTTGGGAATGATGATCTCTTTGACCTTGTCCATGAGCGGAGGGATGACCGGTCGATACCCGAAATCGGGTGCGGTCGGATCGCTGAGATTGGCAGGGCAGATCGAAGACACGACTGCGCCTTGCGAAAGGCCGCGAAGCACCTGCAAGATGCGGGTGCTCGGGTACGCTTTTGCGAACCGCTGCATGTTGTCGACCTCGGTCGAACCCGGAGCCTGGCACAAAGGATTCTGTGCCTCTGCGAGGGTCGTGACCTGCCCGTCGACGCAATCGCACGCGACAGCGCCGTCTTGAGCGCAGTCTCTGGGTTCGGGCAGCTCGAAGATGCACGCATACTGCAGATCGCCATTGCCGGTATTGTACTCGTGACCGTTGATGGCGTTGGCTGCTCCCGGGGCGGTCGGAGGTTCTATCACGGCGCTCGTGAGCGGATGAGTACCGCTGCGAGGCGCCGCGGACTCGATCATGAACGGATCGCCCGGAGGCGCGCCAGTTGCCGGATCTCCGAGCATGAGAGCCCAGCGCCCAGCCGCCTCGAACTCCTCCGCGGGCATCAGTCCCTGGCTGAAGTCGTTGGGATCGATGGCGACGTCTTGCCAGGGTACTCCGACGATACCCACCCAGAAAATGAGCCTTCGGTCGCGGGGGCCCAGGCAATCCGCCGAGCCGGGCTCACATGTCAAATCGTCATAGATCGGATTGATGACGCCTTCGGGGTCCGAGGGGTTGTCGGGATTGGGAAGCCGGTGAGACTCGATGCCCTGGATGTAGCGCTCGATGGGATACAGCATGTCGACGCCGAAGCGCTGTTTCTGGTTGAAGCACCTGAGGTTGATGTTGTCTTCGGCCCTGGCGTAAACGGGATCGGTACAATCGACTTCGCAACCGGCCGGGACGGCCGCCCCGCACGAAATGCAGCAGGGGTCGTTGGGGTTCACGTCGCATTGGCTGGAAGCGCGCCAGAGCGGACGACTCTCGACTGCCACGTGAAATTGAGTCCCCGCCATGCCGTTTGCGCTAGGCTGGGTAACGGCGATCGAGCAGTCGTTCTCGTCCGTGATCGTGAAGATGGCCAGCAGCGAGTCCGGCCGCAGAAACGCGCGGCGCTGCTCCAAGATCGTTTGGTCGACGCCCGTGGGCACCGCCACATACGGCGGATCTTCGCCGCCAGGCCCATCGGGTTCGAGCGAAGCATAGGGCTTGGGGTCCATGAGAAAGCGATAGACGGACTCGAGCTGCGCTTCGAAGCCACAGCCCTGTTCGCCCACGCCCTGCACCATGTCCGCGAAGTTTTGGGTTAAGGTCGGCAGGTCCGTTTCGCCGCCGTAATCGTTGTCCGGATCCCACGCGAGGAAGCCGAGGTTCGCGAAGGTCGGCACCGTGCCAGTAACGCCGCGGTCGAGCAGGCGCGCCATATCCGTTTGGGTGGCGTTGTAGTTGGTGCCACCCTCTGCGCAGATCTCGGTGGCACCGAACGCGCCGAGCGAAGAAGAGATCACGGCAATGTGGATGTCGGTGACGGGAACGAATTCCAACTTGCTGCCGGCCGGGCAGATACCGCCCACTTCGGACGGTGTTCGCGCACCTGAAGCGTCGATGCAATCGGGCGTGGCCATGCGCCCGATCAAGTCCGGCACCGTTTGCGCCAAGATGCGTTGCTTGTCTCCCATGGAGAGCGAATTGTCGATGGCAAAGAGCAGATCGACTTTGCTGGTTTTCGTCAGCTCGGCGGGGTTGACGCCGGCATCGAGCGCTACGCCACCCGTGTTCGTGAAACCCGTGGTGCCGGGCCCACCCGAGCCGGCTGCCGCGTTGCCAGACGCTGCGCTCGACGAGTCTCCCGGAGTGCCCGTTCCATCCGCGCTCCGCGTCGACGGCGTGCCCTCCTGGTTCGAGCATGCCCAAGACCAGCCGCACGCAAGCCCCGCTCCCACAAGGTATAAAGCAAGCTTCATAATCCGGGAAACGATACACCAAGGGCATGAGCGGAACCACTTCGCTCGGCCGGTGCGCTGGTTTAGCCCGCCCTGTGGTGCCCATGCCGTTCACCCTCAAGATTTCGGCCAAGAGCGCAAGGCCGAAGCTTTGCCCTTCTTCGGCCCGATTGACCGCCGATGGCTACGATCGCTTGACGTGGGCGGAAGCCGAGGGGAAATGGTGCCGGGATGATGGGCAGAAGCTTTTGCATCGCGCTCTTGGCGCTTTCTTGCATGGCCTGTGAGAACAAGTTTCGTGAGCAGCGAGTGCCGCCGGACCTCACCCTGCCTCAGCCCGACCGAGGGCCATGCGGTAAGCGCCCTCCGCCCGTGCTCTACGTGAGGTTGCCTGAATTCATGAGCGAAGAGGCGCGTCAAAAAACCTATTGCGGCCCGCTCGATGCTTTGCTGAAAAAGCAGAATCTGGGGTCGGTCGAGAGCGTGGCGCCTCCGCCGCGCTCGGACCCAGGCTTTGCCGGATGCGCCGTGCACACTCCCGAAGTGGACCGGGTGCTCCCGCTTTTGCTGCAAGAGCTCAGGCGACTGAAGGCCCCCCGACGCACCGTCATCGAAGAGCTCTGTGGGGGAGTGGGCTCGGTGCACACCCTGAACTAACTGACTCGGACTAGTCGTTCGAGTAGAACCACAGATCGTCGATCCAGAGGTCGAACACCGAGTTGGGGTCGAGGTTGAAATCGATATTGTACACGCTTTCTAGATCGAAGGCGTCGCCCTGCAGCCCATAGTTGCGCTGCGATAGTGTATCGAAGCGAATCTTGTAGAGCCGCCAGTCCGTGTCTATGGGCGCCACTTCGGTGCCCCAGCCGTCCCAGCACTCGTCGCTGCTGCCGGGCTCCGCGTTGCACACACCCCCCTCGACGTGGGTGGTCGAGTCCTGGAACTGAATCCGCACGCTGCTCGAATTCATGTCGCCCACGCGCGCCCAGAACATGATGCCATCGAAGTCGCTGATATCGATCGGCAGCTCGGCGCCGTCGTAGCGGAACCCGAGCGACAAAACCGCGCCCCATTCCGTGAAATCCGTCCCGGTGACTCGCATGGCGTATTCGCTCTCGCAGCGACCGCCCAGAATGCGTTCGGCGGGCGGTTGCATGTTGGCAGGTGGCGTAACGCTGCCACCACTCTCATCGGTCGAGATCCACCATCCGCCATTGCGCGTCCCCACCTCGGCGATCAAGCCATCGCCGTCTTCCAGATCGTCGATCAATGCGGAGGGATCCACCGGTCCGGTGAACTGCTCCGAACATTCTTCTTGCGACTCGCTACCCGAGTCAGGCTCGGAAGTGGACCCGCTGCACCCGGTGCCAGCGGTGCTCAGCACGAGAAGCACGAGCCAATGGCCGCTTCTCATCGTTGTATTGCTCATGAGACTCCCTTTCGAATCAGCATTGCTTCGCTTGGTGAACTGCCAACGCATCAAACGAAGTCATCCAATGGGCCAGTGCACCACTCCGGGTTGCCGAACGTCTCTGCTTCGACGCCCATGACATGCAACAGCGATACGAGCAGGTTGTTGTGAGGCGTACCTTCGGGGTAGCGCAAGAATCGACCAGTTCGCAAGGCTCCCCCGGCGCTGCCGGCTAGCACGTAGGGGGCCTTGGCGCGGCTATGCGTATTGCCCTTGCCGAGTTCGTTGCACCAGAGCAGTAGGCATTGATCGAACAGGGTACCGTCTGCTTCCTGGTGCGCCTTGAGCCTGTCGATCAAGCCTGCAAACCGCTCGGCATACCAGGTATTGATGCGGGTGAGTTGAGCTTGCGCGTCCGCGTCGTCGTCCGGCAAATGCGACAGGTCATGGTGGCCTCGCGTGATGTCGAGCCAAGTGAAACGCGTAGAAGACACCGAGCGCGACCATTGTAGGGATGCTACGTTCGTGCGCCCGCAGGCTAGCGCCAATACCAGAAGGTCGAGCATGGCCTCCCCGATTGCGGGGAAACGGTCGTTGGAGTCGCCCAACTCGGGCGGGCGCTCGGGCAGCTCGCACTGCGCCACCGCCATGCTTTGCTGGTCCAGCCTTCGCTCCACCTCGCGCAGTTGGGTCAGGTGCGCCTGCAGGCGTTGGCGATCGGAGGCGCTCACCTCGGCAGACAATGCTTCGAACTCGCCCTTGACGTAGTCCAAGATCGAAGCGCTGCGCTGCCGCCGCTGCTCTCGTTCTGCTGGATCGAGCAGTGCGTAGCCGAAAACATCGTCGAATACCGCGCCAGGATCTTCACGCGGTGTCAGCGGGAGGTTGCGCGCGCGGTAGCACATGCGCCCCCAGTTGTCCGCCGCACCCGGTTGGACACCGAGCTCGAGTGAGCGAAACGGCATGCTCGGGCCAATGGCGTCGGCAATGCGCTGATCGATGGACGGTCCCTTGGCCCAGCCGGCCGGCGGCGCGCCCTGCCCGGCGAACCGCCCGGGGAGCAGCTCGTCACCCGTGAGCATGCCTCCGATACCGTTCTGGTGTCCGTCGCCTCCGCCGCCTTGTTGCTTCAAGCCCTCCACGATGACCAAGTCGCTTTGGTGGGAGGCGAGCGGCGTCAAAATGGGCGAGAGCTCGAAGTCGGTCTCACTTCCCGACGGCACCCATTGATCGTAGATGGTGCCGTTGGGAGAAAACATGACGATGAAGCGTTGCGAGCCAGCAGACTGGGCGTGCCCCGTGCGCGCACGGAAGGTTTCGAGCCAGGGAAGGCCGATACTGGCTGTCAGCAATGCATGCAAGAACGCGCGACGTGAAGGGCGGCCACAGCGCCTAGCTCCACTGCGGTTGGGCGTGTTCATGGCTGCTCCTCGGAGGCGGGAGCCAGGGTTGGACTCACGAACGGCTCCGTTTGCGTTACGGCAACGAGCAACTCTTGAAGGTTGCCGTCGGTGGCGGCGAACTGTTGCTCCAGCTTGTCGATGGTGCAGAGGTCGGCGTCCGTTTCACCCCGACCGAAGGCGTAGCGAAACACCTGGGTGACGACGCAGCGCCTAACCTGTGCGCTCTCGGTGAGCTTTGTCGCCAGCTCCTCGACACCGTAGACCGGGCCGTCGACGTCGGTCTCCACCAAGAAACCGGAGGCGTCGATGTCGATGCCGCTTTCCTGCGTTCGATAGCGCCCCACGGCGTCGTAGTGTTCGAAGCTCAAGCCGATGGGGTCCAAGAGCTCGTGGCAGCTCGCGCAAGCTGGGTCCGAACGATGTTGTTCGAAACGCTCGCGGGTGGTTTTGCGAGGATCGAGCCTAGGCGGCGCCACGACGATGTTCGGGGGTGGCGGCTCGGGGATGGTACAAAAAAACCGTTCGCGAATGAACTTGCCGCGGTGGATCGGCGAAGTCTGATCGGCCTTTGCCAGGTGACTCAGTAGCGCCGCCTGCGTCAGCACCCCGAAGCGGTGCTCGTCGCCGGCGAAGTCGACGCGTACCAGCGCCTCGGGCTCACTGCTCGTGATTGGCAGGTCGTAGAAATCCATCAAGAGCGGCGTCGCGTAGGTGAAGCGACCGGCCATCAGAGTCTTGAACTTGCCTCCTTCTTCCCAAAGTACAGCCTCGAGAAATCGGTCGGTCTCGCGAGCCAAGTGTTGGCGTACTTCGTCGTCCCAGATCGGCAAGAGCCGGGTGTCCTTCTCTACGTCGTGGAAATTCGAAAGGTCGAGCCATTGACGGAAAAAGTGCAACACGCCGCGCCGGGCTCGTTCGTCCTCGAGCATGCGCCGCGCTTGCGCCTCCAGCTCGGCGCGTGTGTTCAACGTTCCCCGTTCGGCGGCATCCAGCAGAGTCGAGTCCGGCGCGGAACCCCACAGGAGAAAGGACAAGCGTGAAGCCAAGAGATAGGGAGAAAGCTCCAGGGCTTCGCTCGGTTCCTCCTTGTGGGTCGGAGCGGCCAGGGCAGGTGAGCGCTCCACGCGATACACGAACTCAGGCGTCTGCAGCAGCGCCGCGATCACGCGGGACATGCCCTCCGTGACCCCCGCCTGCGAGAAATCGTCTGAAAAAAGCTCGAGCAGTCGTTCGACTTCTTTATTGGAAAGGGCTCTTCTCAACAGTCTCCGTCCCAGCTCCCGTGCGGTTTGCTCGGCGCACTGCTGTGAAGCCTCCCCGCAACCTCCGAGTCGCTCCAAGATCTCGGGGTCGGCAAGTACGGCTGTGGCTACCTGATCGGCAGCCTTGAGATACGCGTCCACGTGCAGATCGGTGACTGTCAGTGCGCCGGCCTGATTGTCGAAGCCCAGCGACACCTCATCTCGCGGCAGAATGCTCGCGACATCGACTTCGGTGCCGAACACGTCGCGAACGATGTTCGAATACTCGAAACGAGTCAGCCGGCGCATCGGCTCATGGCTCGTCTCACCGTCGACGCAGGCCCAATCTCTGACTTTGGCCGTGGCTTCGGACTGCCCGTCAGGCTGTGTCGTACAAGCGAGCGTGGTGCACACCGACCCGAGTACGAAAGCTCTTTTCGGACCAAGCCAGGCGGGCAGGCGTTGGTGCGGTCGCTCGGCGAGCGGCTTGCTCGGTCTCATGTACTGGTCATGTCCGAGGCCACGCCCGCGCATCGATTTTTCGATTCGAACGCCGAGAGCCTCTACTTGGGTGGTGAAAGGTGGGCGGCGATCGTCTTGGCGATTCCCGCCAGGCACGTAGCTTCCCAATGGATGATTTGGAATCGATGCCCCGACCCTGGTGCGCTGGCCGAACGGAGCGCCGCCCGTGTGGCTCGGAGTGCTGACCCGGAGAACGAGTCGGAGCAGCCATGCATGGACCCGAGTGCCGGCTTTCACACAGCGCTTCTGCATGGCACGAGCGCGTGCGGAGTCGACGCCGTCGTCCGAGGTGGCATTGACTGTGCAACCGGTTCGGAGTGTGATGCGCGCCCCATGGCAGCGCCCACCGAACGGCGACGTTCGAACAAGCCAAACAGAACGCGGGCGAGGCGTCGTGGCGCCAAGGACAGCTCATCGAGCGCGGTGGGCCCCATTCGTGCTCTAGCGGTTTCGAAACCACCGCTGGCCGATCGCGCTGCCGACGACCCGCTATCGCCGCTCGAAGTGCAAGAAATGAAGGAGCACTTCAGATTCCTGCGGACTCATCGAAAGCTCCTGAAGCTGCGGCTCAATGCTGCCGAAGATCTGCTGCTCAATGGTGTACGAGAGCCGACCCATCGCGGAGTGTGCCAACACCTGTTGGCCAAAGTGGAGAAAGATCGCGTGCTCGCCGTCACCGAGCGCTTGTCGCCGCAAGATTCGGCCAAATTGCTGGCTGGCATTTTGCGCTTCGCGCCCGAAGTCAGCTACGTGCTGCGTTATCTGGAATGCGTGAGCGACGCGAGCTCGCGCCCCGAGGCCGCACAGGCCCTCGCGCAAGCCTTGAAGCGCATTCAGTTCACGGAAACTTCGCACGCTCAAATGCGTCAGATTCTGAACCTGATCGTTCAGGTGTTTCCGCGCGAGGAGCTGCCGGTACTTCTCTTCAACTGGCTCTACAATGCTGCGTTTCGCAGTGCGCTCGATCGTTCGAGCGAGGTGTTGCCCGATAGCCTGCGTCAAGTCGTAGTGCCGCTCAGAAGCGCACATCGAGCGCTGGTCGGCCGCGACGGCAAGGGTCTCGAGCCCGCCCTCGAAGAAGGTCCGGGAGAGCTCGCCAATGGTCTCCGGCTGCTTTTGGGCGCCGCGCGCGCAACCTTGAGAGAGCTGCCCGAAAGCTCGCGGCGACGGCTTTTGGAGCTCGGCCTCGGCTTCAAGCTCGTGAAACCCGACGAGCTGCGGGGGCTTGCTGCGGTTTTCGAAGATCTTCATTGGCGCAACGCCTCGGAGCGCAGCGATGTCGCGCTGCGTTTGGCGGGCGCCTTTCTGACCGCCGGTGACGAAGCGGGTGCCCGCCGGCAGCTGGTGCGGGAGCATTTCGAAGGGGAAGCCGCCGTGCAGGCCAAGCGCTGGCTCCGGCTGCTCGAGGCTCCTCGCCTAGGCAATATTGCGATTGCCCCGCGCCAGCAGGGGCGCTCGCGTCGCTCGAAACAGCTGCCCGAGCCCGAACGGCCAGACGCAGCAGAAGCCGCTTTGGCCGAGCGCTGGCTCATAGGATTTCACCTGTCTACTCAGGTCAGCGTGCGGCTGCGCCGTGGATTGGTGACGGAGCGAGAACGGTTTGCGGCCCTCGTCTCACTCTGGCAGCGCGCGCTAGTGCCTGGAGTCATGCGCCCGTTCGAATGCGATGTTGCCGGAGACCAGCCCTACATTGCGGTGAGGCTGGTGGGGCGCAGCCTAGCGCGGTTTCCCGCGAGCTTCGAGCAAAGTCCCGGAGTCTTGCGCGACGCTTGCACCGAGGTGTGTCTGTTGCTTCATGCGCTTGCCGTACTCGGAATCTGCCTGCCAGACGCTCACGCCAAGCGCTTCAGTCTAGACGATGGCGGACGGGTCTGGCTGACGGATCTGTGGGGCGCTCGCGATGCGCCGGTATCGGAGGCATTGTCGCGGCACGCCGAGCAGGCGCGGATCCTCCTGCGCCAGTTGCTGCAGAATCGGCCCGGGTACGGGTTCGACACCGCCGATTCCCTCGCTGAGCTAGTGAGCACGCTCGAGACTTGGGCGCCGAAAGAGGCGGAGTAACCTCGGGCGCGCCCGACCATGACCCAGCGTACATCGGAACCATTCGCTGGTCCCGAGCAGTTCGCCGTTGCTGGATTTGCTCGTGCGCGGCCAACTGTTCGGCCCCAGCGCGCCTTTCGGCCTGCCTCGAAACGCATTGGCTCCGTGGCTGGCTCTTGCTAAACACCAGTCTGCCAATCTGCGCGCGTTTCAGCTGCGCTCCGGAGCCGAAAAGCCATGCAAAGCCAGTCGAACAACAGCCCCGAGGTGGTGGACTTCGATCCCTTCGCGGGACCCGAATTGATAGCCACCGTTCCGTCCACTGAACCACAACGCGAGATCTGGATGGCGACTCACATCGGTGAGGAGGCGTCCCTCGCGTACAACGAGTCCATTTCGTTGCATTTCAAAGGCTCGCTCGACGCGGCGGCTCTACGCGCGGCATTCACGGAGCTGGTGGCTCGCCACGAGTCGCTCCGGTCGACCTTCAGTGGCGATGGGCTGACGCTGATCGTTTCGGCGCCTTTCGAGCCCGATTTTCCTTTCGAAGATTGGAGTCAAGTTCCGGCGACGGAGCAAGAGCAGCGCTGGCAACGGCTGCTGGCAGAAGGCGTCGAAACCCCATTCGACTTGACCCTCGGTCCGCTGTTTCGCGCTCGACTAGTGCGATTCAGCGACTCGGAGCATCGAATGGTCTTCGTCGGTCACCACATAGTCGTCGACGGCTGGTCGACCGCGGTGATCGTCGAGGACCTGGGGGCGCTCTACAACGCGAAGCGCGGCTCGCTTGGCGAAGTGCCTGCGGCAGACTCCTTTACGGACTACGCACGCGCCTTGAGCGCTACGGACGAGCGTGAGCTCAAGAGCCACGAAGACTTCTGGCTCGGGAGCTTCACGGGCGAGGTGCCCGTGCTCGAGCTGCCCACCGACCAGCCGCGCCCGGCTTTCAAGACGTTCGCATCCCGACGTTACGACGTCACCTTGAGCCGCGACTTGATTGCGCGGGTGCGCAAGGCCGGAGCCAAGTCCAAGGCGAGCTTGTTCGCGACTCTGCTCGGTGGCTTTTTCGCGTTGCTGCACCGTTTGACCGGACAAGAAGACTTGGTGGTCGGCATACCCGCTGCCGGGCAGTCGGTGCGCGGGCACGACAAGCTGGTCGGTCATTGTGTGAACACGTTGCCGCTACGCGGCAGCGTTCATGCCAAGCAACCTTTCGAGGAGCTGCTCGGGCAGGTGAGGGTTCTGATGCTCGATGCTTACGAGCACCAGGAGTACACCTTCGGTACGTTGCTGAAGAAGCTGCCGCTGACTCGCGACCCGAGCCGACCGCCATTGGTTTCGGTGACCTTCAATGTGGAGCGAGCGCCATCGAATGAGACCATGCAGTTCGATGGGTTGACGACTAGCTATTTCGTCAATCCGCGGCATTTCGAAAATTTCGAGCTGTTCCTGAACGCGGTCGAGCTCGATGGCGAGGTCCACATCCAGCTGCAATACAACACCGACCTGTTCTCCCAGGAGACGATCGAGCGCTGGCTGGAGGCGTATCGCTTGTTGTTGGAGCACGCTGCCGATGCACCCCAAACCGAAGTCGGCCAGCTGCGCGTGATGACGGATGCCGAATTTTCGCGGGTGGTCCACGAGTGGAACGACGCGACCTGGGACGATGAGCCGGCCCGCTCGGTACCGGTTCGCTTCAGTGAAGCCGTCTGGGATCACCCCGATGCACCCGCCGTCGTCTACGAAGGGGGGAGCATCACGTACCGTGAGCTCGATCAGAGGTCGAACCAGATGGCACGTCGGCTCGCGCAGCTCGAGCTAGAGCCCGACGATCGCATCGGTCTTTGCATGGAGCGCAGCCCAGAGCTGATCGTGGTGCTGCTCGGCATCCTCAAAGCAGGCGCGGCCTACTTGCCGCTAGAACCCAACTATCCCCAGGCGCGCATGCAGTTCATGCTCGAAGACGCCACGCCGAAGGCCATGGTCACCACCAGGCAGTTGGCCTCCAAGCTCCCCGAATTTTCGGGGCCGGTCCTGCTTTGGGAAGACGAGGTCGACGCGCTCGCGCAGCAGAGCTCCGAGCAGCTTTCGATGATGACCGATCCGGAGCGGCTCGCCTACGTGCTGTATACGTCGGGTTCCACGGGCAAACCCAAAGGCGTAGAAGTGCCGCATCGCGCCATCGATCGCCTGGTGAAACACAGTAAGTTCGCCAAGTTCGGCCCTGAAACGGCGATCTTGCAGGCTGCTCCGGTGGCGTTCGACGCGTCGACGTTCGAGATATGGGGCGCCCTGCTCAACGGCGGGCGGCTGGTGATTCACTCGGAGCAGGTTCCGACGGCGGCCGGCCTGGGCCGCGCGATTAGAGAGCAAGGGGTCACCACGATGTGGCTGACTTCGGCGCTCTTCAACGCGGCCATGGATGAAAACCCCGCCGAGCTCGAAGGCCTGAGTCAGCTGCTCACGGGCGGGGAAGCTCTCAGCGTTCCACACGTGCGCCGCGCACTCGAAAAGCTTCCGAACGTAGAATTGATCAACGGCTACGGGCCTACCGAAACCACGACCTTTGCGACGACCTATTCCATCCCTCGCCCGTGGGACGAGCGCCTGCAAGCCGTGCCCATCGGGCGCCCGATTCGGCAAACGCGGCTGTATGTGCTGGACGCAGAGAGAAATCCGGTGCCTCAAGGGGTCATCGGCGAGCTGTACATTGGAGGACGAGGGGTCGCTCGACGCTACCTCGCGCGGCCCGAGCTCACGGCGGAACGCTTCGTGGACGATCCCTTCCGCCCCGGAGAAAAGCTCTATAGAACCGGGGACCTCGTGCGTTTCGGCCGCGACGGTCTGCTCGAGTTCTTCGGGCGCGCCGATCAGCAAGTGAAGATCCGCGGCTTCCGCATCGAGCTAGGTGAGATCGAAGAGAACCTGCTGCAGCACCCAAGCGTGCAGAAGGTCGCGGTCATCATGCGCGAAGATCGACCTGGGGACAAGCGCCTGGTGGCTTACGTGGTGCCCGAACCGGGTGCAGAACCCGGTGTCGATGAGCTCAAGGAACACGTCAAGCGTTCCTTGCCCGAGTACATGATCCCGTCGAACGTCGTGATGCTCGAACAGATGCCCCTGACGGCGAGCGGTAAGGTCGACAGGCGCGCCTTGCCGGCTCCCAAAGCCGGCGCTTCGGATGACGAGTTCGTGGCTCCCCGCTCGGAGACGGAGGCCCTGTTGGCCGAGCTCTGGAAAGAGGCATTGCACGTGCCGCGCATCAGCGTTCACGACGATTTCTTCGCGCTGGGCGGCCATTCGCTCTTGGCGTCGCAAATCTTGGCGCGGCTCAGGAGAGACCACGGCATCGATCTGTCTTTCCGTAAAATCTTCGAAGCTCCGACGGTGGCCAAGCTCGCCGAGCTGGTCGATGGCACCAGCGTGACCGAGCGTGAGAAGCAAGCCCCGATTCCTCGTCGCGAGCCGAGCGCCGAGGTGCCTCTTTCGGTGGTGCAGGAGCGCCACTGGATGCTGGAAGAGCTCCAACCCTCGCAGAGGTTCGTGCACAGCGTCCGCGGCACCTGGCAGCTGGACGGGGAGCTCGACGTGGGCCTCTTGCAGCAAGCACTCGATGCCATCGCCGAACGTCACGAGGTGCTCAGAATGCACGTCGAGAATCGAGGTGGGCGCTTGGTGCAGGTCTTCGAGCCCAAGGTCGACTTGACGATTCGCCAGATCGATCTGCGCCACCTGCCGGAAGGGGAGCGCGACCAGGCGAGCATCAAGGAAATCGAGCGCCTGCACTCCGAGCCGTTCGACGTGAGCGTGGGGCCGCTGTTCCGCGCCACGCTGTTTCGTATGGACGACAAGCGCCACGTGCTGTTCACGCTGCGACACAGCATGGTCTGGGATGGTTGGTCGTACGACATTTTTCTCAAGGAGCTTTGTGCGATCTATGCCGGTCTAAAAGCGGGCCAAGCGCCGACCTTGCCGGAGCTGCCCATAGGCTATGGCGACTATGCGCTCTGGTTCCAAGACTGGCTCAAAGGCCCCCAGCTCGAAAAACAAGTGGCGTTTTGGCGCGAGCACCTGGCTGGTGACACCGTAGAAATGCTGTTGCCGAGCGATCACCCGCGCCCGGCGGTGATGACCCACGTGGGCGCCAACGAGCGCATGGCATTCAGTAAAGAAGACGCCGATGGTCTGACGCGCGTATCTCGGGCTGCCGGCGCCACGCTGTACACGACGCTGTTTGCCGCCTACGTGGCGCTCTTGCATCGCTACACCGCGCAGACCGAAATGATGATCGGGACTCCCGTCCGCGGCAGGAATCGGCCGGAAGTGGAGCACCTGATCGGAAACTTCGTGAATACCTTGGTCCTGCGCGTCAAGGCGGCGCCCGATCAGACGTTCTCCGAGCTGGTTCGCCACCTGAGAGACGTCACGTTGGACGCGTTCAGCAACGAGGACATGCCCATCGAAATGTTGGGAGACCGTCCGCCGGAGATTCAGGTGCTGTTCTCGTTCCAAGACGCGCGAGAACGGCCGCGAGCCGCAGGTGACTTGACCGTTACCCAGCTGTACCGGCCGCTTCCAGTGGCGAGCAACGACATGATGCTGTGGACGATGGACTACGGCGATCATCTGCTCGCAGTGTTGAACTTCAGCACCGAGCTGTTCGAGCCCAGCACCATTCAGCGCTTCTTACGTGGCTACGCGAGCATTTTGAAGTACGTCCAGCAGCACCCCGACGCCAAGCTCGTCGATTTGCCCATCGCCGAGGCCGAAGATTTGGATAGGGTGGCGTCCTTTGCCACTCCGGGCACCCCGGTGCGTGCGGATTGGATCGGCGCTTTGCTCGAGTCGCGTGCGAAAGCCGAACCGGACGCCGTCGCCTGGAGCTCGCCGGAGGCGACCGAGACGTTCGCTCGGTTCGACCAAGCTACCAACCGCCTGGCGAGGCGCCTCGCCGCGCTGGGCGCGGGGCCTGGGGTGCGGGTCGCCGTGGCGTTACCCGACCCAAAGGACTACTGGCTCGCGCTCTGGGCCGCATTGAAGTGTCGCGCGGCCGTGCTGCCGCTCGATGCGAACGCCCCGAAGCGGCGGAACGCGAGCATCATGACGGTGGCGGCTCCCCAGCTGCTGGTCACCGACAGCCGACTGCGCGAAGAGCTGCCGGGTCAGGCTCGCAGCGTGCTTTGTCTCGACTCCGAGCAGGCGTCGGTCGAAGCCGAGAGCGCTGAGCCTTTGGCTCCGGCCGACTGTGATGCCGAGATGACCGAGGCCTGGGTTCGATTCGCTGTCGATCGGGACGGCACGCCGAGGTTGGTGCGATTGTCCCATGCGGCTTTGGCGAGCAGCGTGAAAGGTCTGATCGATGGGCTCGCCTTGGACCGAGCCAGTCTGGTATGGCTGTCGAGCCCCATGGCCAGCGAGGCGGCGATGCTCGAGCTATTGCTCGGGCCTGCCGCCGGGGCGGCCACGGTGTTGGGAGATACCGCGCATTGGATCAACGAGCTGGCGCGTCGGTCGCCCTCTGCTGCGGTGGCTGCGAGCGATCAGTGGCTCCACACGCTGGACGAGGGCTGGGCTGGTCGCGCCGACCTCTCCGTCGTTTTGCACGGTGCGCCGGGTGAAGAGCTGATCGCTCGTTTGTTGCCCAGCGTGGCGAGCATCTGGCGCATGTCTGCCGAGCCGGAGCTGGGCTTTGCCGCTTTCCTTCAGCAGCTCGGGTCGCCTCGACAAGCGAACGATCTGGGAAGGCCCGTCGGCGCGACGCGTGTCGCCGTGCTCGATGCATCGCGCCGGGCCGTGCCCATTGGGCTGGTGGGGAATGTGTACGTGAGCAACGTTGGCCTTCGCCTGAACGCGGGCGATGGCGTGGTCGAGCTCGATCCAGAGAGCCGTGCCGCAGGGCCGGCCGTGAAGACATCGTGGGCGGGCCGGTTCAACGAGCAGGGGGTTTTGCAGCAACGCGGTGAATCGCTCGACTCGCGCGTATCGTGCGACGGCGAGCGATTCTACCTGGAGGAGGTGGAGCGTGCGCTCATGGCCCATGAAGCGGTGGTCGACGCTGCGGCCATGCTCTACTCGGTGGCGCCCGGCGACGAGCGCCTGGTGGCGTACTTCGTGTGCAAGCCCGGCGCCAACTACACTGAAACCGAGCTGCGCGGGCTGTTGCGAGAGAGCCTACCCAACGCCATGGTGCCTCGCCTTTTCGTCGAGGTGCCGGAGCTTCCGAAGCTGGAGGACGGTAGCGTGGAACGATCGCGCCTTCCGTCGCCCTTTTCGTCCAGCGCCGCGGAATACGTTGCGCCTCGCACCGAGACGGAACGACTGCTGGCCGAGCTGTGGCGCGAGGCACTCAAGGTAGAACGAGTCGGCGTCTACGATAATTTCTTCGATCTGGGTGGGCACTCGCTGCTCTGTTTCAAGGTGATCGCACAGCTCGAAGCCAGGACCGGTAAGCGCATCAATCCGCGCCTCATGCTGCTCAACTCGCTGGAGCAGGTGGCGACCTCGTTCGATGGCTCGAGCGAGCAAAAGCCCAGCGGCGAGCCGGCGCCCGCCTCTGCGAAGGACACGGGCGTGGCGGGTCGGGTCTTGAAGAAGCTCGGCAAGCTCGGAGGCTTACTGCGTCGTACTTGACGGCGCCCCGACCTCGTTCCGCAGCGGCTTCGGGTGCTCAGGAACCTGCGACCGAGCACCGAAGGTTGCCTTGGCCCAGCTGGCGACGTGCTCGATCACCCGATGTCGATCTTGCTCGAGATACCAAATGTGGTCTGCCATCGGTAGGAACTCGACGTCGATGGACGACTTGAGCTCCGGACGCCCCAGCATGTCGAAGAACTGATCTCGGTAGGCGTAGTTCGTATCGCCGCCAGCGTACACGAACAACAGGCGCTTTTTGTCCTGGACCATTTTGTCTACGTCGCGGCGGAACTTCTCGGGAGTAGGCAGGTCGCGCATGTAGATCTGCTCCGGTTCGCTCAGACCTGGATCGATTCCGACGCGATTCGGAAAGAACTTCGCCGCCTTGACGCGAACCAGCCGTTCCCAGCGATCGCGGTTCAAGAAGCGGAGCGGGTACCGCAGGTAGAAGCCCGGCGTACGGAAGCGGTACCCCTCGATGTAGACCATACCGGCGACTCTTGGATCGGAAACAGCGACGGGATGCGCAGAATCCACACCCGAGCAGAACGCCACCAGCAGGAATGAGCGGACGCCGCAGCGCTCCTCCAACGTTCTCATGGCGTGCTGGACGTCCGCAGTACCCCTCTCGTGCTCGGGGCGAGGATCGTTGCGTGCGACCTCGCTGTCGCCGAGTCCCGAAATGTCGAAGCGTAGGCTGGTCAGCCCTGCTCGAGCCAGCGCGCGCGAGACTTCGACGAAGATGCGATAGGGCCCGACCCGATGATGGATGCCTACGTTCCAGAGTAGCGCAGCGGGTGCATCACGAAGTGCTTGCTCCGGTTCGGGCTCACACAGGATTCCAAGCAGGTTTCCGCTGGAGCCGAAAGTCAGCACGCGTTCCTTCATGGCCGTATCATCCAGGTCTCTTGGGTTGAGCGGCTTGCGGGGCAGCAAGCTCGTCGTTGATGGCTATCAAGATATCGTTGGAAAGCACGGCCTTTTCGCTCTGAGTGGCCTCTGCTCCCGCGGCGCCCTTGACGATGCGCCGGGTGGTGGTCAAGCCCGCTCGTTGCAGCGAGCTTTGCAGCTGAAGGTCGAGCTCTCGCTCGCCAGAAACCACGAAGCGGACCGATTCGACCGACGGTGTCGGGCTCGACAAAAGGTCGAGTGCTTCAATCGCACGCCGTGCTTCGGTAGGGAATCGGTAGCCGAGGAGCTCTTGGTGTCCCGTGCGAGTTCGGCTGCTATGTAAGAACAAGAGGTTCTTGCTGCGGTCGAAGCGTTCGAGCTCCTGCACGTAGGCTTTGCCGGATACGACAGGTTCCCACAAGATCAGGTGTTTGGCAGTGAGCCCGCTGCCACAGGCCCGATAGGCCAGCGCGGCGCCAAGGCGCATGCCGACCAGAGACAGCAGTCTCGCTCCCGAGATGTCGAGCAGCTCGCGAGCGGCTTCCTGGATGTTTTGCTCCCAAATCGTCGGGTTCCCGTCGGCGACTTCGCCCATCGAGTCTCCCGTCCCGAAGTAGTCGAATCTCAAGACGTGGAATCCATGCTTGGTCAGCATCGACGCCAACCGACGAAATGCCCAGTGGCTGGTGTTGTACTCGTGAATACCGGGATAACACAGCAATATCGCGTGACTGCTGTTGACCCGCGACCCGCCGCTCGGGAGCTGGTAGATGCCGAAAAGCTTGCGCTCTGCGCTGCCGAAGAATAGGGGCTTCATGAGACGGTCGGCTGCAAACACCAAGAGCAGCCTACCAAAGTCAATACCGTGCTCATGGGAGTGAAGCAACGGCGCCCGGAGGGATCGGAAGCGCGCTGAACCGGTCCACCGGCCATTGGCGCGGGCCGCTGGAGCATTGGAAAGCGACCCAAGCCCGTTCGTTCGAGGGCGAGCCCGCGCTGAGCCTTGCTCACATGCGCTTGCGGAACGCGTCGAGATCGAGATCGGGGTCTGCCTCGATCAGCCGGTAGATCTTCTGTCGCGAGATGCCGAGTGCCTTGGCTGCATCGCTGACGTTCCCGCCGTGTTCTCTCAGGGCAGCGCGCAACGCTTCGAGCTCCTGCTCGCGAAAAGCGTGGCTCAGCCGTTCGAATTGGCTCGGCGCTGCAGCGGGAGGCGAGGGGATGGTGGTCCGATGGCCCGCATCCATCATGGGCGCTGCGGGTGCGGGCGCTGCGCTGGCGGGTGCCGCGTAGCCCGGGAATGCACCGGCCGCTCCGGGAAACGGCGCAGGGGTGGTCGACGACGGGTAGCCGGGCGCGGGCGGCGAATATCCCAACGATGGGTCGGGCGTGGTCGAAAAGGCCGCTGGCACCGCGGCGCGTGCGCCCGATTCGCGCGAGCTGCTATCCGGAGGCAGCATGTGTGCCGGCAGACATCCCTCTAGCAGTGCAGGCTGGTCGGGATACAGTGCTGCTATCCTCCGCGTCAGCTGAACCAGCTCACGAACATTGTACGGCCAGTGATACAGGCATAGCCGTTCGACCAATTTGGGCTGCAACAGTGGCGCGTATCCGGGTTTCGTTTCGCGCAGCACGGCGCCAAAAATGAAGGGGACTTCTTCACGCCGTTCACGCAGCGCAGGTAGGTTCAGCTCCAACCCGTTCAGGCGGGCGAACAAGTCACCACGGAACTTACCGGCCGCCACCAGCTCGGAGAGATCTTTCTGACCCGCAGCCATGACCCTGATGTTGACCGACACCGGCCGCGATTCGCCCAAGGGGGTTACGGCGGATTCTTCCAGGACCCGTAGCAGCTTGGCTTGAATCGCCAGCGGTAGGTCGGAAATTTCATCGAGCAGCAGTGTGCCGTGATCGGCGGCGCGAATGTGCCCGATACGCGCTCGATCAGCCCCTGTATACGCACCCTTGGCATGGCCAAACAGCTCCGCCTCGGCCAGCGACTCGGGCAGGGCCGCGCAGTTGACCGCGATGAAGTTTCCACTTCGCCCGCTGTGTTGATGGATGAAGCGGGCCAGGACTTCTTTGCCGGTGCCGGTTTCGCCTCGCAAGATCAGCGGAATGTCGCTGGGTGCTACCTGTTCCGCGTAGCGCAGCACGTTTCTCAGCTCTGTTCCGGCGTAGAGCCCCGCAATGCACTCGACATTTGCCACGGTCCCGCGCGGGACAGCGCAGACGACGCCCACCCACTCTCCAAGACGCAGCACGTCTTGTTTGGCCAAGATAGCTTGTGGAGTCCTGACCCCATTGTGGTGGCAGCCGTTGGTGCTGCCTAAATCACGCAGCCAGGTAATGGCGCCCTCAGGCACCAATTCGGCATGATATCTGGAGACTTCGGCGCCTGGCAGCACTGCCGTGCAGTCTTCTCCACGCCCCAGAACCTTGCGCTTGTCGTCGAAGGGGAGGAACCACTGGCGTGGCGCCACCCACATGATGCCACGTTCGACATTTTCGCGAGAGCGTAGCCCTCCCTGATTCGAGCGCACCGTCGAGTCGCAGGGATCCCGTTCGACCATCGGAGTGGAACTACAGCGCGGATGGGCGGGCAGGCGCAAGCCCTGCGTGACGCAGTCCGCTCTTTTTGCCAGTGGCAACGCTTTTGCCCAATCCCATGGAGCCACGGGAACTTAGCACGCGTGTCGCCGCACGGGACCGCTGAGCGGTCAGTCGTTGCGTCCAGGTCAAGGCCTACTCTCTTCGAGCTCGCGGTTCAGCTGGTCTAGCCACTGGCGTTGACCTTCGGGATTGTACCTGCCGGAGGTGGATTCATCGAACTGTCGGTGGCGTTCGATGAGTTCCTGCATGCTTTTTTTGATGATTGCCTCGAGCTTGGCACGGACGATGGCGCGCGCTTCTTCGTGAGTTTCGGCCTCAGCGCGAAATTCAGCCACGATCTGGGGCGCTTGCCGGTCCAGGTGGCGGGCCCCGAGCTCAGTGATGGCAAAGTGCACCTGTTCGTGCTCGAGCACGTAGTCGTGAGGCAACGACTTGCTCGGATTCCACCAGGAACAACCGCGATCCATCAACGCCACGAATCCGAGCTCCCGAAATCGCACTTGTAGCCGGGGCCCGCTCGGGGTGTCGACCTCGTGGGCCACGAATCCAGTCTCCGGCGTGGTCGAAATGCGCGCGCAGGTCATGGCCCCGATCTTCTTGGCCGAGGGGCTCGCTTCCGCGGGCAGCGAGCTGGCCTTGAAGTCGGCTCGCGACAGCTGGCGGTAACCGATGACGTCCGAGGGAGTTGTCTCGGAGCTTGCTAGCAGGCGCCCGCTTGGCTCCAGGTAGCGCGGGTTCGCCTCGGAGGCCGTCGACTCGGCGCCGGTGGGGTGAGCTGGCGGGCTGGTGGAGCAAGCCCAGGCGGAGGTCGACAAGAGCGCGCCGACCGCTGTGACGACGGTGGAGCCGATGCCCCGAAAATCCACGTGCCTCACTGGGCGCCGTCAGGATAGCACTCGCCGATCGGGCAGGCCAAGCACGCTCGACCCCGCGTGCCGGGAGCCTACGCGGCCCTCGGGAACTCCGGCCAGGAATTTGCCGGCCTTTTCGGAAGGACTGCTTGTCGAATTGATTTGTGTCCGACCAATCGAGGATGATGGGCTCCCGACCCGCGGGTCTGAACCGAGAGAACCTGGAGTGCCTGGCGAGATAGTATTCGACGCGATTGTGATTGGTGGAGGCCCGACTGGAGCAAGCGCCGCTGCGGTCTTGGCTCGCGCGGGCTGCTCGGTCATGGTCATAGAGAAAGATGAGTACCCTCGATTTCACATCGGTGAATCGCTGCTGCCGGGCGTATTGCCCTATCTGGAGGAGACCGGAGCCGCCGAGGCGATCCGCTCTGCTGGCTTCGTCAAGAAGTACGGAGCCGAGTTCGTCACACCGGACCTGAGCTTTCGTCAGAGGTACGTGTTTGGTGACAGTCTGACCCCAGACGCCGATCTCGCCTATCAGGTGGAGCGTGCCGACTTCGATCAGATTTTGCTCGACGCCGCCGAGAGCTCGGGCGCGCGGGTCAGCAGCTGCACGAGGGTCGTTGATTTCGACGCCAAGCAGCAGCACGTCGAAGTGACGCTCAAGGACCGTCAAGGCGCCAAACGTCAACTCATCGGCCAGTATTTGATCGACGCGAGCGGGCAGCAGTCGCTGATAGCGGGCCGCCTCGGCCTGAGGCAAATGGATGCGACCTTGCGCAACGTGGCGGTGTTTGCTCATTTCACCGGAGTACGCAGGGGCGAAGGCGATGCCGCGGGTGACATCACCGTCGTGCTCGACCCGGAGGGATGGTGGTGGATGATCCCGCTCAGAAACGGAGTGACGAGCTTGGGCTATGTGGCCCCATCGGCTGCGTTCAGCGGCAAGCCGGACGTCGCGTGGTTCGAGCGACGGCTCGCCCAAACACCCGTGCTGCACGACCTGTTCCAGGGAGCCACGCGCACGGGAGAGCTACGCACGGCATCGGACTACTCGTACAAGAGCACACGGCTGACGAACGGGCGGTGGCTACTCGCCGGGGACGCAGCCGCCTTTCTCGATCCAGTGTTTTCGACGGGCGTTTTTCTGGGGGTGAGCAGCGGCGTTCGCGCCGCGCAGGCGGTGCATAGCGCGCTGTGCGGCAGTGTACCGGCAGGAGAAGTGTTCAAGGACTACGCGCTTTGGCACCAAGAGCGATTGAAGATCTACGCAGAGCTCGTGAAAGGGTTCTACTGCCCGGAGTTCACGGATCTGTTCATGCACCCTACGGACTCCATGCAGCTCAAGCAGGGTGTGACTTCTGCTCTGGCTGGTTATGCGGATCATCCCGGCGTGCGCTGGCGATTGCGTTCTTTTTTGAGTGCCGTGCGCGCGAACAAGCATTTGGAGATTTCACCGCGCT